>CAJXWJ010000008.1 GCA_913062925.1 uncultured Pseudorhodobacter sp.
TGATCGGCGGGGAAAACCCGTCCGGCGGGGCGGCGGGGCTTTCGCACAGCATCTGCAAGATAACAGGCGCAGCCCCCAAATGGGTGACACCAAATTCGGTCATGGTGGCCAAAAGCCCCGCAGGCGACATATCGCGCGCAAACACCAGATGCGCGCCGACAATCGCCATCGCCCAAGGGTGGTTCCAGCCGTTGCAATGAAACATCGGCACCACCGACAGATAGGTCGGATGCGCAGGCAGGGCCCAGCCCGCCACCGTGCCCAGCGCCATCAGATAAGCGCCGCGATGGTGATAGATCACCCCCTTGGGCCGCCCCGAGGTGCCCGAGGTATAGTTCAGCGCCAAGGCCTGCCATTCATCCGCAGGCAGCGCCCAAGCCGCGGGCGGGCCTGCGGCCATGGATTCGTAATCAGCCTCGCCAAAGCCTGGCCCCGCCGGGTCGGCGATATCGACCACCGGCAAGACCTTATCATTGATCGCAAAGGCCTCGCGCAGCAGGGGCGCAAGGCTGGCATCGGCAAAGACCATGCGGCTGTCGGAATGGTCAAGGATATAGGCGACGGTTTCAGCCTCGAGCCGGGTGTTGATCGCGTTCAGCACCGCCCCCACCATCGGCACCGCGTAATGCAGCTCGAACATCTCGGGCCGGTTGGGCGACAAAACCGAGACGGTGTCGCCCAAACCGATGCCGCGCGCGCGCAAGGCTGCGGTGACAGCGGCCACCCTTGCCCCCACCTGCGCCCAGCTGCGGGTGACGCCCTGATAGCTGGTCGCGGGCAGCGGCGCATAGACGCTTGCCGCGCGCTCTAGAAACGAGATCGGCGACAGCGGCACGAAATTCGCCGGCGTTTGTGGTGCAGCTTCATAATGCGCGCGCATGGTGGTCCCCCCTTGGCAGGCCGTTGCTTAAAGGAACGGCAGCTCGACCAGTGTAGCCGAAACCGGCCCCTTGTCGCGCATTACTTCGACCGTCTGACCGACCTTTGCGTCAACCGAAACAAGCGCATAGCCGATATTGGCGTGAATGCGCGGCGACCAGACGCAATTGGTCATCATGCCGATGATCTCGCCCTCCAGCCGAATATCTTCGCGCCGAAAGCCCAGCGGCTCGGGGATGCCGCCGTCCAGCACCAGCCCCAACTGATGACGCTTGATGCCCTCGGCCTTGATCCGGCGCAGGGCTTGGATGCCAACGACATCATCGGCCACATCCAGATCGACGTATTTGCCCAGACGCACCTCGAAAGGATTGGTCATATCGTCGGTATCGCCGCCAACCGAGACCAGACCGCTTTCGGTGCGCTCTGCCGTGGCGGGGGCACCGGGGCCGATGCCCCAAGGCTGGCCCGCCTCTTTGAAGATATTCCACAGCCGCGTGCCTTGGGTGCCGTCTTTCAGATAAATCTCGAACCCGCCCTGCTTGGACCACCCCGAGCGCTGAACCGCCACGGGAATGCCTTCGATTTCGGTTTCCTTGAACCAGAAATACTTCAGCCCACGCACCCAATCGCCCATCACATGCGCCACCACATCTTCGGCCATCGGGCCTTGCAGCGCCATCGGCGAGACGTCGGGTTCCGAGATCTGCACATCCAAGCCGCGCTCTGCCGCAATGGCAGAGGCCCAGAACCACACATCGCTATCGGCGATCGACAGCCAGTAAAGATCTTCGTCCAGTTTCAGCAAGATCGGGTCGTTGATGATGGTGCCACGGTGGTTGCACAGCGGCACATATTTGCCCTGCCCGACCTGACATTTCGACAGATCACGCGGCGACAGGATCTGCGCCAGTTTGCCCGCGTCTGGGCCCTTTAGCTGCACCTGCCGCTCGACCCCGACATCCCATTGCGACACGCCATTGATCAGCCGCCAATATTCCGCCGCCGGATCGCCGTAAGAGGTCGGCATGATCATGCGGTTGTAGATCGAGGCGGCGGTCATGCCCTCGGCGACAGCGCTTTCGTAAAACGGCGAGGGGCGCAGGCGGGCGGTTGGAAAGACGGAAAACATCGGCAGAGCTCCCAGTGAATTTCGCCCCAGATGAGGCCGCTGGCGGGGTCTGGTCAAATGATGTATTCAGCGCCAATGCCCCTACAAAAGGTTATGGCTGGGTTTGGAGTTTGCACGATGATCACGGATCTGCCGCCACTGACATGGTTGCGCGCCTTCGAGGCCGCGGCCCGCTCGCGCAGCTTTACCCATGCCGCGGCAGAGCTGCATCTGACCCAAGCGGCAATATCCAAACATGTCAAAGCCTTAGAGCAGCATCTGCGCCAGCCTTTGTTCATTCGCCATGCCAGATCGCTGGAACTTACCAAATCGGGCGAGGCCTATCTGCCGTCGGTGCAAGACGCGCTGGAACGCTTGGCTGCGGGCACGCGCGAGGTGTTTGGCCCGCGCCGCACCGGAGTTTTGACGCTGCGCTGTGCGGTGGCCTTTGCGGTCAACTGGCTGGCGCCGCGCTTGCCTGCGTTTTTGGACGCCAACCCCGACATAAACCTGCGGGTGATCTCGACAGTTTGGAATGGGCCGTTTGACAATGACGCCTTTGATCTGGACATCCAATACGGGCGCGGCGATTGGGCGGGCTTCACCAGCCACCGCCTGACGCAAGAGACGATTACCCCAGTTTGCGCCCCCGATCTGCGCCTGAAAAGCCCCGACGATCTGCGCGACCAGCGTTTGTTGCATGTGCTGGGCTATCAAGAGGGTTGGGGGCTGTGGTTAAAGGCGGCGGGGGCCAGCGGCGTCGATGCGGGCAAAGGTCTGCAATTGGACAATTCGCTGACCGCTTTGGCACTTGCGCGGCAGGGTGGCGGGGTGGCCTTGGGCCGCGCCTCGCTTGCCGCCGCGGATCTGGCCGAAGGGCGGCTGATCGCGCCCTTTGATCTGGCGCTGGCGTCAGCCGAGGGGTTTCATCTGTTGCAGCCCAGCCTTGGCAAGGGTCATGCCAAGGCGGGCCGCTTTGTCGATTGGATCCGGGCAGAGGCGGCTTAAACCTCGTCGTAACGCCGCAGCTTGTAGATCGCCATCGAGGCCAGCCAGCCAAAGATGAACAGCCCGATGATGCCATAGCCCAAAAGGCCAAAGTTTTCATTCAGCCCCGCGACACCGTCCCAGAACACACCGCCCAGCCCCAGCTTTTCTTGTAAAAGCCCAAGCGTTTCAATGCCCCCCACCAGCACAGCGACCGAAACCGACAGCGAGGTGATGGTGAGGTTGTAGAAAATCTTACGCATCGGTTTTTGAAACGCCCAGCCATAGGCGCCCAGCATCAAGATGCCGTCGATGGTATCCACCAAGGCCATGCCGGCGCAAAATAGCAGCGGAAAGATCAGGATCGCCCAATGCGACAGCCCGTCGCTGGCGGTTGCCGCCGAGATGCCCAAAAGGCTGACCTCGGTTGCGGTGTCAAAGCCAAGGCCAAACAGCAGCCCCAGCAAATAGATCTTCCAGCCGCGATCCATCAGCCCAAACAGCCGCCGGAACCCGCGCGCCATCATGCCGCCGCCTGCGGTCATCAGGCTCATTTCGTCCTCTTCCAGCCTGCCTCCCGCCTTGACGCGTTTGAAATTGCTCCAGGTGGTGCGCAGGGCTGCGAAATTCATCGCCGCAATCGCAAACAGGAACGAAGCCGAGATCAAGGTGCTGATTATCCCGCCCATCTCGCGGTATTGGCTGAAAGAGCCTTCCAAGGCCTTGGCGGTAAAGGCCACCACCACCGTAAGCGCGACCACAGTGGTCGAATGCCCCAGCGAGAAATAAAGCCCCACCGAGACCGGGCGCTGGCCCTCTTGCATCAGCTTGCGGGTGATATTGTCGACCGCCGCGATATGATCGGCGTCAACCGCATGGCGCAGACCAAAGCTATAGGCCAACAAGGATGTGCCGATCAGCAGCGGATGGCCGGCAAAGGCCACGAAAGCCACGCCCCAAGCCATAATATTAAAAACTATCAGAAAACTTATCATCAACACGACATTCCGCTTTAACTGCGGCGTCGCGGAATCGAAGATCCGGTTCAGCATCGTCATCACTTTCTTCGCGGCACCGCCCGTGCGCGAAACAAGGCCCCAAAGGGCCGACCACAGGGTGACGGGCAGGTCTCCTGGCTCGCGGGTCATCCCACCTGCCCCACCTTCCCGGTTTCCCAGTGGCTTTGTGGACAGACAGTCGCCGCTTACAGTTGCGGGGGCAGCTGCGGATTGGGCCCCGATTGGGTCGTCCCTACCGCATTCCCTATTAATCCAGCAGGCTGCGCCTCGCATGGAACCAGTCAGGAACCTGTGTAGCTTGCGGGGTTCGGACTTGTCTAGCGGGGAAAGCGACCTGTTTGCGCGCGCCGCCGCCAAAACCGCGAGAGCGGCATTTGTGTCAAGATTGGTAACCAATTCGAAACAGAGCCGCGTCAAGACTTGACCAAAGCAAGGCTTCACGCAAAAACCAAAGCGTAAACGGCCGCAATGCCGAATAGGATAGTTGAGACCCATGCCAGTGACCGACCCCAAGACCGCGCCACAGGGCGACGCGCCCGCGCAGGGCGTGTTGATCAGGGCCGAGAATGGCGATGTGGTTGGCTTTGACGAAACCGGCCTGACGCTGCGGCTGTCAGATCGGGTGATTGCCGATTTGCGGCGACGTTTGGGCTTGCCTGTGACCGTCGAGCCGCAGGCAGCCCAGCTTTTGGGTGATATCGATGCTTGGGGTCTGCGCCAGATTGGCGATTGGCTGCATTTCACCGCAAGGTTGGAACCCGACCGACCGCCGCGCGATTTTCGCAAACCGCTGGATGGCGGCGACATCATCGCCGATGCAATTGGCCCTTTGCAAGCGATCCTCAGCATCGGCGGCGCGCGACGTGCGGGCTTTAACAACGGCCCTCCCAGCTTTGCCTATCACATTCTGGCCCCTGCTGATGACATCTTTTCGGTCGGGCTTGAGGGCACGGATGAGGCGCATCCGGTCGCGGGTCTGCAACGCCTGCCCCATTGCAGCCGTGATGCGCTGACAGCCCAAGCCTTGTTGCAGATGCGCTATGAGGCGATGCAGGCGCTGCCCCTAATGCTGGTGCGGGCCGAGACGGATAATTCCGCCAGCCTCGAGGCTTTGATTGGCGGGCAGGCCTATGTGAACTTTCTCGCAGCGCTCGATTCGCTGAATTTGGCCGCCGCAAGCTTGGGCAAGCCCGCGCGGGTGCTGGCGGTGGCGATTGATCTGTCGCTGGAAGACCAGCTTGGCACGCCTGACAGCAAGCTTGTGGCGCTGCGGCGGCTGATGGCGCGGATCGAGGCCGATATGGCGGCGCGCGGCCTGCATCGGCCAACGTTTCTGCTGACAGCCGAGGCAGGCACCCAGCATCTAAGCCGACATCCAATGATCTTGGCGCATGCGGCTTTGGCTTGGGCGCATGGGCCGCACCGTGTGGCGCTGCCAGCACCGGGCTATATGTTTGAACAGACCCGCTTTGCCCGCCCCACCCCTGCTGCGCGCATCCGTATGGCCGAGATGGACGCCTATGCGATTTCGGCCTTGGCGCGGCGGCAAGACTGGCGCTGCCCGCAGATCTTGCTGGCCGAGGTGATGGGGCGCGCGCTGCGCGTCACCTGCCGCGCGATGGGCAATCTGGTGCTGGACGATCGCTTGGGCGCGGGGCCGGCGGGCGGCTTTCGTATTGAAACCAGCGGCAAGCCCGTGGCGATTACCGCGCTGCGCATCGCCGAGGATGACCCGCAGGCGTTGATCCTGACGCTGGACCGCGCGCTGACGGGCAAGGCCGATCTGGCCTATGCTTACGGCGCGCCAACGCCTTCTAGCGATGCTTTTCCCGCCAATCGTGGCGGATTGCGCGACGGCTGGTTCGCCCCCAGTCGGGCCGAGGGCGGTACGTTGCATCGCTGGGCCCTGCCTGCGCTGATTCCTATTCATCAAGGGGTCTGGTGATGGTGATCTTTTATCCGGGCGTGCTGCCCGCAGGCGTCTTGATTGACGCCGATTTCACCCCGCCCCCGGCGCCGGTGGTGATCGCGCCAAAACCACTTGGTCCGCCTGCCCCGATCTGGTTTTCTACCCGCGACGCCGACAGTCTAGAGTTTACCAGCGCCAGCCGGGTCACCGGCTGGGCCGCCTGCGCCCCCAGCACCGCGCGCGCGCGGCCCGTGGGCTTTAACAAGGACGGCACTGGCTGGGATGCAGCCAGCCAATCGCTTGATTTCGTAGAAAAAACCCATGGCGGGCTTTGTGTTGCGGATGCGATTTCTGATGGAAGCTGCTTTAGCCTTGGGCTGATCTACACCCCCCCGCCCAAGCGGGATGCGCAAACCCTGCTTAGTCTGCAAGCGCGCGAGGACGAGGGCTATGCGTTTCTCTCGGCGGAAAGCGGCTTTATCCGCTTTGGACTGAAGGGCGGCGAAGCCAGCCTGCATCTGCCAGACCCGCAGCGGCTGACGCTTTTGCTGTTGTCTTCGGATGGACAGCGGGTGCGGATGAGCGCGAACCGCGATCTTGCGATTTCGGTGGCTTGCGCCCTGCCCGCCGCGCCGCTGGATCTGTTCTTGGGCTGTCGGGGGGGCAGTCGCAGCCTGCTGGGCAAATTGGGCAGCTTTCAGGCCAGCGATCTGCTGATCTGGCCTGATCAAGACGTATTGGCGGGCGAGGTTGCCCGCGCGCCCGAAGCCGCCCTTTCGCTGTGGCAAGAAAGGCTTCGCAATGGCAACTAAGACCAAATCTCGCGTCGCAGCCTTTGACCGCGCTGCGGCCGAGGCCAGCAATATCTGTGTGATCTGGATCGACGATATGATCGACATTTTCACATGGCGCGATGCTTTTGGCGTGACCATCCAAACCCCGAATATTGATCGGCTGATGGCCGAGGGCACGCGTTTTGCCAATGCCTATGCCACCATCCCGCTCTGCGCGCCCTGTCGGGCCGAGCTGACCACGGGCTTGTCGCCATTTCGCACCGGACTGGTAGATCTGAACCGGTTTTGGCGCGATGTGCTGCCCCCCACGGCGGCTTGGCAGTTTGATCTGCGCCGCGCGGGCTTTCGCACCTTTACCACCGGCAAGACCGACGCAAATTATCGCCCGATGCCAGAAGAGTATCGCCGCGTGCTGTTTCATGAAGATGTCTTGGCCGAAGATGCGGGCCGTCGCGGGCCGCTGACCGAATATCTTGACCGCGGCCCCGGCATTGCGGGGGTGAATGGGCCAAATGACGATGGCTCGGCCGATGCGACCTTTTACGATTATAGCGTGGCGCAAAACGCCATCGACTATCTGGGTCGCGCCGATCCTGCGCGGCGGCATCTGATCCAGCTTGGCTTTAAGCATCCACATTACAATCTGGTTTGCCCGGATCGGTTTTATCAGATGTATGATGCAGCCGCGATCACCTGGCCTGCCAGCGCGCATCCCGATGATTTTACCGGGCCGCAACCCGGCATGGCGGTTTACGAGCTGGCCTATATCGTCAACGGCGCCTGGACGCCTGAAAAGGCCGGCGATGAAGGCTGGCGGCAGGTGGTGCGCGGCTATTTTGCGGCCTGTAGCCATGTTGACCACGAAATCGGCCGCTTTATGCAGGCCTTGCGGGCGTCAAAACTGGGCGATTGCACGACGGTGGTGCTGCTCTCGGACAATGGCTTTAACCTTGGCACCCACGACAGCTTTCACAAAATGAGCCAATGGGACAGCGCGGCCCATGTGCCCTTGGGGATCTGGCACGCCGGCATGACCCCGCAAGTGATTGATCTACCAGTGTCTTTGCACAATCTGCCCAAGACTATTCTGGATCTGGCAGGCCTGCCAGCGCGGCCCGAGTGGACTTCGGGGCAATCGCTTTTGCCGCTGATCAACGCGGATTTCGGCAGCTTTGACCGCAGCAAATCGCCGCTGACGGCGGTGTTTGGCACGCTGTCGGTGCGCCCTTCCACCGAAGGGCTGACGCAATATCGCTATTTCCGCTATCCGAACGGCGAAGAGCATATTTATGATGTCGTCGCCGATAAGGGCGAGACGACCAATCTGATCGGCTGCGCTGACACCCAAGCCCTGCGCGACGAGCTGGTCGCGGCGGGTGCCCATATCGGCCTTGATCTGCGCGGGCTTGAACGGCCTGACAGCGGTATCTCGGCGATGATGGCGATGGACGGGATGGTGGTGTTGCAGGGCGGTTTTGCCGACACCCAAGTCTGGGCTTACGGTCATGCCGCCGAAGCCGTGCGCGTGACCGAAGCCACCTATGACACGCTGTTTTATCTGGCAGGCCCTGATGGCTATAGCCTGAAAGTGCCGGCAGGCATCAATGTGGTAAAAATGGCCACCGTGGTTGCGCGCAATGAAACCGAAAGCGAGATCGGCAAGGCGGTGCGGATTGTGGCGCATCCTGACAGCGCGATTGAATTTGAAGCCTCGGAACGGGTTTCGGTGCATGTCACCGGCAGCCGTGGCGATGATGTTATGGTTGGCCCTGTCTATGCAGGAGCAGTGTTTGAAGGCGGTGCGGGCAATGATCTTTTGGTCGCGGCCTCGATGCGGCGCAATGACGATCATGCGTTTTATGGCGGGGCGGGCAATGACACCCTGCGCGGCGGAAATGGCCGCGACACGCTGGACGGCGGGCCGGGGGATGATCAGATCTACGGCGGCGACGGCTTTAACACCATCTATGGCGGGCCGGGGAATGATAAGATTTTCGACGGCGACCACAGCTCGACCATCCACACCGGACCGGGGCGCAACGAGGTCACTTCGGGCGCTGGGGCGGATCAGTTCTTTGTCGGGCCAGGCGAAAATCGCATCACCGGCGGCGAAGGCGGGGTAACCTATCATGTTGCTTGGGGCGGCGTCTTGACGATCACCGACCTGCGCGACGGCGATACGATTTCGCTGGCAAGCTGGCCGATCGCACCCAGCTACCATCAAGAGAGCGACCGCATCATCATCTCGGGCGGGCTCAGTTTCATCGAGGTGCTGAACATCTGCGATATCGCGGCGGTGCAGGCCATGGTGATCGGACGCAGTTAGCCTTGCCGCAAAATTGCCCCATTGTTGCCATTCAGGCGACAATGACCAAGGGCACTTTGGCGCGCAGCCCAAAGCCTTTTGTGATCGTGTTGTAAGTGGAAATGCAGTGCCCCTGACCCAAAGCCCGTTGCAGACAAAATGGACCAACCTGCCGATGTCGCAAGATCTTGCGGGCTTGCAAGAGGTGTTGCTGGTGCCTTGGGGGCAAAATGAGGTCAAGGGTGCCAAACGCGCTGCGGGGCTTTTTGATGCACAGGGGCAGTTTTTGCCCAGCGGCGACTGCCTGCGCTGGGCCAATGCGCCGGTGACGGTCGAACCCGAGATTGACCCAAGCGCCCCGCTTACCCGGCTGGAGGGGCGCTATCTTTATGGCGGCATGCTTTACGGCCATTTCGGACATTTTTTGTGTGAAAGCACGGCACGGCTTTGGGCATTGGCGCGCGATCAGTGCTTTGACGGCGTGGTCTGGTTGCCCAAGGTGCGACTGGGCCATGCAGCAAAGCTGGTCAAACCCTATCACAGCTTTTTTGCCGCCCTGGGCTTTGAGCGCATTGGCCTGTTTGCGCCACAAACCAATACGGTGATTGAAAGCCTGGTTATCCCCGAACAGGGGTTTGGCATCGGCGATCTGTCCTCGGGGCGGCCCGAATATCGCGATTTCATGCGCAAGCATCTGGGGGCCAACCTTGCGGCAGAAGGGGCGGAAAAGCTCTATATCTCGCGCGCGCGCCTGCCGGGAAAGCGCGGCTCGGTGCTGCTGGAACACCTGATAGAGGCGCGGCTGGAGGCCGAGGGCTATACGGTTTTTCATCCGCAAGATCATAGCCTTGCCGAGCAAATTGCCCAGTATAAGGCCGCGCGCCAGATTGTGGCGCTGGATGGCTCGGCGCTGCATCTGGCGGCGATGGTGATGCATCCCGCCTGCAAAGTTGCCATCATCAACCGCGGCCCTTCGCAGAATATCGACGACTATCTGCGCCAGTTCGAAGCCTTTACCGGGGCGGTGCCGACGCGGATTGATGCGGTGAAATCCTATTGGTTTTACGAAGGCCGCCGGGTGGTGAAACGCGAAACCCACGCGCTGCTGGATTTTCCGGCGCTGGGGCGCGCGCTTGCCGCTGCAGGCTTTCGCTCCGCCACCGCCTGGCGCGCGCCAACCGCAGCCCAGATCGCCGCCGAAGTGGCCCTGCGCGAGGCCCGCGCCGAAATGCGCCTGACCCGATACGAGGTGTCAGACCAAGCCGAAGAGGCCGAAGCAGACCTGGGGGCAGACCGATGAAAAAAGGCGACCTCAGCTTTGTCTTCGTGATCGAAGGGCCAAGGCTGCAAACCCAAAGCCTGCTGCTGGCCGACAGCCTGCGCCGCCATCATCCTTTGGCCGAGATTATCGCCTATTGTCCGGCAGGCTGTGATTTCCCGCCGGAAATTGCCGCGGTATTACAAGCCTGCGCCGTGTCCTGCCGCCCGCTTGCGGTGCCGCAGGGGCTTTGGGCGGCGCCCTATCCGCACGGCAATAAGATCCTTGCGCTGGCCCAGCCGCGCGAGACGCGGTTTTCGATGTTTCTAGACACCGATATGGCAGCGATTGCGCCGATCGACCCCGATGATTTGCCCGGCGCGATGCAGGTCTCGGTGGTGCCCGAAGGCATTGCAAGCTGGGGCAAGGATCTGGCCCGCTGGGAAGTGGCGCATAGGTTTTTCGATCTGCCGATGCCAAGCGAGCGGATTCACTTACTGCGCGGCCGCAAGCGCGCGTTTTTGCCCTATTTCAACGCCGGCATGGTGGCGATCCGCGAGGAAGACCGCGTGCAAGGTTTAGGCTTTGGCGCTTTGTGGCGCAACACCGCCAGCGCCTTTGATTTTGGCGCAAAGGTCGGCGGCAAGCGGCCGTGGCTGGATCAGATCACCCTGCCGCTCACCATGCGCCGCTTTGGTTTTGCCCATAAAATCGTGGACGAGCGTAACAATTGTTCGATCTCGAATGACCGCAGGCTTGATGGGTTGAACCCTGCAATTTTGCACTATCACCGCTCGGGATTTTTGCGCAATTGGCCCGACTATGGCGATCTGATCAGCGCCATGCTTGACCGGCTGCCGCAACATCGCGCCGCCCTGACCAATTGGCTGACCCAAGGCGGCTATTTGGGCGATCCGCAGCCAGAACCTGATGCGGCAGAGGGCGAAGACCATGGCTGACACAAGCGTGCACATGCGTGCCAAGGCTGGGCTCTGATGGGCTTTATTGTCGCGGCGATTGTCAACGAACCAAGCGCGGTGCTAGAGCGATTTGTCAGCTGGTATTTGCGCCAAGGCGCGGATCGGGTGGCGCTGTATTTCGACGACCCTGCGCATCCCGATATAGCCCGCTTTGCCGCTCTGCCCTGCGTCACCGTTACACCCTGCACGGCAGAGTTTTGGGCCAGCCTTGGGCTATCGGCCGAGGTCCGCTTTACGCTGCGGCAAAATGCTGCGCTGACCCATGCCTATCGCGCCCAGACCGAGGGCTGGCTGTTGAATGTCGATGCCGACGAGCTGATGTATGCAGCGGGCAAAACTTTGGCGGCGTGGTTGGCCACGCAGACCGAGCCGCAGAGCCTCCGCATCGCCAGCGCCGAACAGATCCACACCGCAGGCCCCCAGCAGCTGTTTCGCCTGCAAATCGCCAAGGCCGAGGTCAATGAGATTTATGGCGCCGAGTCCGATCTTTTTCGTCGCCGCTATGGCTTGATCGGTCATGCCGATGGCAAGTCTTTTCACCGCGCGGGGCGCAGCGATCTGCGGCTGCGCCAGCATTGGGCCGAGGATGCCAGCGGCGCCGAAGTGATCGGCACAAGGCTCTTTGCCCGCGATGGGGTGCATCTGTTGCACTATATGGCGCCCAATTACGCCGCATGGCGGAACAAGCTGGATTGGCGGTTAAACGCGCATGGCTTCCCCGCCCCGATCAAAGAACGTCTGCGCGCCTGTCAGGCCAGTGCCGACCCAGAGGCAGGCTTTCGTGCCCTGTTTGATCTGTTACACGCCCCCGACCCCAAGCAGATTGCGGCGCTTGAAGCCATTGGCGGGATTTTGCGCCTGCCTGCGGATTTTGGAGCCCCGCAGACAGGCTAAATCGGCCATGTTACACCGTTACAGTCGCAGCCTGTTACGGCGTTACACCCCGAAACGCTATCGCGTTACAGCGTTACAGCTGTCAGCAGTGGCTGGCCGGAAAAATGTGCGGCAAGGTTGTCGCGCTGCAATTGCCCCATCGCGCGACGGGTGGCCTCGGTGGCTGAACCTTGGTGCGGTTGCAGCAAGACATTGGCCAGCGGCTTGAACCGCGGGTTGATGGCGGGTTCGCCCTCAAACACATCCAGCGCAGCCCCTGCGATCTGATTGGTCTCGAGCGCAGTCAGCAAGGCGTCTTCGTCGATATTGGCCGCACGCGAGATATTGATCAGCATGCCATTCGGCCCGAGGGCGCGCAGCACCTCGGCGTTGACGATATGGCGGGTTTCGGCATTGGCCAGCGTGACCACAAACAGAAAATCCACATGCGCGGCCAAAGCCACGGGATCGGGGATATAGGTATAGGCAACCGGCTTTTCGCTGCGCGCAGAATAGGCGATCTGCATGTCAAAGCCTTCCAGACGGCGCGCGATTTCGCTGCCAATCCGGCCCAGCCCCAAAATCCCCGCCTTGGCGCCGAAAAAGCGGCGTTGCAGCGGGAAATTCGCCGCCTCCCAAGCCCCCGAGCGGGCATGGGCATCGGCAGCAGGCACCGCACGGCTGAGGCCAAGCGCCATTGCCAGCGCCAGATCGGCGCAATCGCCGTCCAGCACCCCGGGGGTATTGGTGACACTGACACCACGCGCCTTGCACAGGCCAAGATTGATTGCATCATAGCCCACGCCATTCACCGCAATCAGCTCGAGCTTGGGGCAGGCCTGAATAATCGCATCGGAAACGCCTGCGCCGCCGGTGGTGGCAATGGCGCGGATCTCGCTGAGGTCTGGCGCAGCGCTCAGGTGATGCACATGGTAGGCCGCGTCGAGCGGGGTTTGATCCCATTCGGCATAGGGGCTGATTTGCAAGATATCCGGTTTGGTCATAGCGTTCCCTTGGGTTGGGCGTGAATTTCCGCGGCAAAGCGCGCCGCAACAGGCGGCAAAATCGCCCCTGTGCGGGTGATAAGTCCGAAGGCCGCAACCTCGATGCCAAGGTCGATGGCCAGCGCACGGTAGGGCGCATCAGCGGCAGAGGCAAAGCACTCGGCGACAGTGCGCGCCAAGGGCGCGATGCTGTCAGAATGCTGCAACAGCGCAAAGATCATCAAAAAGCTGTCCGTCGCCAGCACCTGTTTCGGGCTGGGCAGGCCGTGGGCGCGCAGGCGTTCCAGCACGGTACGGGTCAGGATCGCAGCGGGCGGCGGCATCACCCAATCATAGGCAGACAGATCGGCGGGCAAAAGCTTGGGTTTGCTTATCAAAGGATGGCTGCTGCGCACCACAAGGCTGACCGGCTCTGTCGCAATCGGTGTGATGTCAAACAGCGCACGGCTGGGGCCTTCGGGCAGGCGACCAATCGCAAAATCCAGATTTCCCGCCAAAAGCTGCTCGCACAGCTGCTCCGAGCCTGCGATCTTGACCTCGGCAGAAATGCGTGGCGCATGCAGGCAGACTTCGCGCAGCGCCGGCAGCACACGGCCAATCGCCGGCCCCGTGACAGAGCCGATGCGCACATGGCCGGTCTCGCCCGCCGCCACCTCGGCGATATCGCGGGCGGCATCGCGCAATTCGGTCTGAATGCGTTGCGCGCGCAGGGCCAAAGCCTCGCCCACCGGCGTCAGCACCATACCACGCCCCGTGCGCAGATGCACCGGCGCACCGACGATCCGCTCGACCTCGGCCAAAAGCCGCGAGGCCGCAGGCTGGGCGATGCTCATCCGGTCCGCAGCCTGCCCGATCTGCCCCGTCTCGGCCAAAGCCGCAAGCAGGCGCAGGTGGCTGAGTTTCAGCCCCCGATGGGCAAGCGTATCGCTGTGCTGCGCAAGATGCATATCATTTCAGCCATAAATTACCTGCTTTGCATGTTCTAACCACAGGCGTGTAGATTGCAACTGGGACTGAAGCAGGTAGCGATTTTTGAACCCAAAGCTCCGAGGCAGACGCGGGCTGTTGCCGCTGGTGCCCGCACGCGCGGCGTGGCATTCTGCCCCCTGCCCACAGTCTTATGGGCGCAATGCAAGGACAGACCATGCCCGCAGCCCCAGCCGATTCCGCGCTTTACCGCGATCTCTTTGCCGATCTGGACAGCGCGCGGCTGTTTTCGGATGCCGCCGAGCTGCGCGCGATGCTGCTGGTTGCGGGGGCTTTGGCGCGTGTGCAGGGCGATTTGGGGCTGATCCCCTTGCAGGCCGCGGGCTTTATTGAACGCAGCGCACGCGAAGTGCAGCTTGACCCATCGGCCATGGCAGCCGAGACAGCCAAGCTTGGCGATCCGGTTCCGGCCTTTCTGGCCGCCTTTCGCAAGGCAGCAGAGGCGCCCGATCTGATGCACTACCTGCATTGGAACGCGCAAAATCACGATCTGCACGCCACCGCTCAGGCGCTGCGGCTGCGGCGGGTGATGGATCTGTGGCAGGCGCGGCTAGAGGTGCTGATCGCGCAGGGCATCAAAGGGCTGCGCGCGCATCAGACCGCGCTGAGTGCCCTGCGCCCTGCGGTCGAGGTGGTCAGGCTTTCGGGCGATAACGCCGATCTGGCGGCGGCTTTGGCGGCGGCCTTGGGCCTGCAAGCCCCCAGCGCAGAGGCGCGCGGTTTGGCAGCGCTTGCCGCTTGGATGGCGGGGGTTTGTGGCTGTTTGGCCGATGATCTGGCCAGCCACGCCCCGCTGTTGCGCGCGCTTTCGCGGCAGGTGACGGCGCTTTCGGCGCTGATCAGCGAGCCTGCGCAAACCGCCAGCGAAGCGCGCTTTGCTGAATGGCTGGCGCTGGCGCAACTTGCCATCTCGACCGGGCGCGCCTTGGCGCTTGCGGTCGAAATCGCAGCGCCGCAGCCTTAGCCAAGCCAAGCCGCGTAATCGCTGACCAAAAGATGGGTTGGGGCGACATCTTCCTCGATCTCGGCAAAGCGCCCGATCGGTTCACGAAAGATATTGTCGGTCTCGTCATCATTGACCGTCGAGACCTCGCCGATCAGCACATCGCCGCCCTCGCCCCAAAACGCATGCCAATCGCCCGGCATCAGGGTGACGGATTCGCCCGGCGCAAGTTTCAGCTTGTCGCCCGCAGCATAGGGCCGCGCGATGCCGTCGCAAAGCACCACGCCGCCGCGATCAGGCGCGCAGTGGCCGATGTCGTCCGAGCCAAACAGCTCGACCACCAAGGTCGCCCCACCTCGGTTGATGATGTCTTCGGCCTTGATCGCATGGGTGTGCATCGGCGAGAGTTGATCTTGCCGCGAAATCAACAGCTTTTCGGCATAGCACATGCCCCCGCCGCGTTGCAGATCCGACAACAGCCCATTGCGCAGGGTGAACAAAAACAGGCCCATCTGATCAAAGCGGCCTTGGCCGTAATCGGTGATATCCCAACCACAGCGCCCCGAAATCACCCGCGCCGCAGCGGGCGCATTGGCTTTGAACTGATCGGGCGACCAATTGGCAAAGGGCGGCAGCACAAAGCCGTAGTGATGGATCAAATCCTCGGCTGCGGCCATGATCTCGTTGATTTTGGACCGTTTCATTGCTGTGCCCCCCTTGGCTGATTTTACCGCAGCAAAGCGGTTTTTGGCCGCGATAGCAAGGGAGGCAAAGCGAGCGCGCGGGCGCTTTTGATCAAGCGCCCGCAGCCAGATTACATCTTGCCCCAGATCTTGGCATAGGCCTCACGGTAGCCGTTTTGCGGATCAAAGGCATTGCTGTCGCCCATCGCCTTGAGCCCCTCTTCGGTGACAAGTGCGGGCGCTGTGACATAGCCCGAGCAAGCTGCCCCCGAGACCGCGCGGTTCATCTCGTCAACCAACTGCCAGCCTTGCAGGTTCAGCGGTTCGGCCACGGTCACGGCCTGATATTGGCCGGTGCGAATGCGCTGGAAGGCGGCTTCCGAGCCATCGCCCGCAGAGCCTGCCTTTGGATTGGCCTTACCGTCGATGCCAGCCGCCGCCAAAGCAGGGCCCATAAAGTCGAAATACAGGTCATTGATCGCCAGCGAATGCGTCCATTTCGCGCCGTATTTCTGCAAAAGGCTGGTGGTCAGCGGACCCATCCGCGTCGAGGTTTCCGCAATCGGGGTGTCGACATATTCCAGCACGGTGCCGCCGGCCGCTTCGATGTCTTTCTTCATGCGGTCGGCTTTGTCGATGGCGATCTGATAGGTGGAATCGGTAAAGATCACCACGCCTGCGTCTTTGCCACCATCCTCCATCGCCCAATTGGCCGCCACATCCGAGACTTGCATCGCATCGGTCGAGACATTGGCAAAAATGCCGCCGGGGGCGTCACAGCCGATTTTTGGGCCCGAGTGCCAAGACACCATCGGAATTTTTGCGGCAACCACGCCTTCAAGGGCGGCTTGCTGTTCGGTGGCGTCAAAGCCGTTGATGATGATGCCATCGGGCATAAGCGCCATCGCCTGACCAAAGGCCGCCGTGCGACCTTGCACCGAGCCTGCGCCATCGAGCACCCGCACCGTCCAGCCGATTTTCGCCGCAGCCTCTTCAACGCCCGTGGTCACGCCCAAAATGCCGCCGTTTTTCATATCAGCCGCCAGCACGACGACGGTTTTGCCCTCGGCAGCCGTGGGGCCAGAGCTGGGGCCGTCAAAGGCGCTGTCGGCAAAGGCAGGCAGGCCAAGCCCTGCGATCATGGTGCTTGCCATAAGGGCTTTTAGAAAGATCCGTTTTTGCATGTGTCGTCCTCCCGTTTGATGATGATTACTTGCGCGCAGCGCCTTTTTTGCGTTGCGCGTATCCTGCGATGCCGATTGCGATCAGCAGCGTAGAGCCGTTGAACAGCGGCTCGACCCAGAACGAACCGCCGAATTGTTGAATGCCCGAGATGCCAACCGCCAGAATGGTCACCCCGATGATGGTGCCCCAGACGTTGACCCGCCCCGGCTTGATGGTGGTCGAGCCCAGAAACGCTCCAACCAAGGCGGGCAGCAGAAACTCCAGCCCCACCGAGGCCTGACCGATGCGCAGCTTTGACGCCAGCAACACCCCCGCGAGGCCCGAAAGCGTGCCCGAGGCGACAAAGGCCGCGACAACGAATTTGCGGGTGGGAATGCCGTTCAGCTCGGCCGCCTTTTGGTTGGCGCCGATGGCGTAAAGATACCGCCCCACGGGGGTGAATTCCAACACCAGCCACATCACAAGGCTGATCACCATGACGTAATAGGCGGTGATTGGCAGGCCAAAAACGAACTTGCCGCTGAGTTGATAGAACGAAGGATCCAGCGCGCCCACCACCTGCCGCCCACCCGAATGCCACAGCGCAATCGCATAAAGCACCGTGCCCGTGCCCAGCGTCGCGATAAAGGCGTCGATCTTGGCGACCTCGACCAAGATGCCATTGGCCACGCCCACAAGCGCGCCAAGGGCGATCACAATCACCACCGCCAAGGGCCAAGGCAGGCCGTAGTTGACCTGAAAGGAAATCGCCAAAATATGCCATAAAACAATGCCGTAACCGACCGTCAGATCAATCCGCCCCGCCACCATCGGGATCATTGCGGCAAGCGACAGCAGGGCGATGATCGCTTTATCCGACAAGATCGCGCGCAGGTTCAACAGGGTTGGAAAGGTATTCGGCAGCAAGACCGAAAACAGCACGATCAAAAAAGCCGTCAGGATCACAAGCCCGTAAACCGGTGCCAAGCGCAGCAAACGCTGGGCCAAAGATTGCCCCGCCAATTCGTCCTTGGTGGGTTCCAGCGCATCTGATTGGATCGAGTTCATGGCCTATCCCGTTATGCAGCCTGATCGCCCGCCGAAGCGGCTTGGATCAGGGTTTCTGTCGAAAGTGCCGCACCCGACAGCTCGGCCACCACTTGGCCCCGGCTGAACACCACGGCGCGGTGGCAAATATTGGCGATTTCCTCGAAATCGGTCGAAACCACCAGCACCCCCATGCCCGAGGCAAGCGCTTGGAACAGCAGATGATAAATCTGCGCCTTGGCCCCCACATCGACGCCTGCGGTCGGGTCTTCGGCGATCAGCAAGCGCCGTCCGGTGTCCAGCCAGCGGCCCACCACCACCTTTTGTTGGTTGCCCCCCGAAAGCGCCTCGATGGCAAGGCTGGGGTCATTGGGCTGAACGCCCAGACGCGCGCCAAGGCGCTGCGCATGGCCAGCTTCGGTTTTGGCGGTCATGAACGACCACAGCCGCCGCCCGGTGGCCGAAGGGTTCAAAAAGGCATTCTCGCGGATACTCAGCGCAGGGGCCACCGATTCCACCACGCGGTCACGCGCGACAAAGCCGATGCCGGCGGCCATAGCCCTGCGCGCCGAGGTCAGATCAGGCGCCTGACCATCCAGCAAGATCGTGCCCGAATGTGGTTCCAAACCAAAGAGCGCGCGGCCAATCTCTTCGTGGCCTGCCCCACGCAGCCCGACCAGCCCCACCATCTCGCCGCGACGGATGGTCAGATCAATCGGGCCAGCCTTACGGGTCGCCAGCGCGGTTGCGGACAAAAGCTTGGGGCCTTGCTGGACGTCGGGGCGGTCAATCTCGCGGGTTTTGCGCCCGACGATCAGATCGACAAGGTCTTCGGCCGTGGTTTGCGCAGTGTCGCGCGCGCCCACCATTTGGCCATCGCGCAACACCGCCACGCGGTCGGAAATCTGAAACACCTCGTCCAAGCGGTGCGAGACATAGATCATCCCAACACCCTTGGCCTTCAGCGGCCGCAGCGCTGCAAACAGCCGTTCCACCTCATCGGCAGGCAGGCTGGCGGTGGGTTCATCCAGCACCAGAAAATCACATTCCACCGCCAAAGCGCGGGCGATCGCCACCAGCGATTTTTCTGTGCGCGTCAGGCTTGAGACCCGGGCCGTTGGTTCAAAATCTGCCTCGACAAGCGCAAGCGCTGCGCGCGCCCGCGCCTCGGTTGCAGGCCAGTCGATCCTTCCGCCGCGCTTGGGGTAGCCCACCGCAAGCGCGATGTTTTCGGCCACACTCATCCATTCGATCAGCCCAAGGTCTTGGTGAATAAAGGCCACCGCCTGTTTGGCCGCCAGCTTGCCGCTGATGTGTTTATAGGGCGCGCCATCGACCAGAACCTGACCACTGTCTGGCGCATAAATACCGCCCAAGGTCTTGATTAGGGTTGATTTTCCAGCACCATTCTCGCCCAAAAGCGCGACAATCTCGCCCCGACGCACCTGCAAGGACACCCCGCGCAGCGCCCGCGTGCCGCCAAAGGATTTGACGATTGCGTCAAACACCAATCCTTCTTGCTGCGCCATTATCCCCCCCGCCTTGACGATTGCACCCCTCCTCGGGCGCATCATCCTTTGATCACATTTGCGGCAATGAGACTCTGAGTCAAGAAAAAAGTTATCGATAACATTTATCGTGATGCGCCGCGAAACTCTGGCGTTGTGGCAGGGCCTTGCATCGCCTAGGGTGACGCCAAATCAAAGGAGAGACCATGACGTTTTTTGCCAACACCCTGCGCCTAACCCATAGCGCCACCTTGCAGATGCTGACCGCTGCCGTGGCGAAAGCCGAAGCCATGGGCCAGCCGCAATGTATCGTGATTGTCGATGCAAGCGGTGAGGTTTTGGGCAAAATTCGCATGACGGGCGCAAAGTTTCTGAGCCTGCGCTCGGCCTTTGCCAAGGCGCAAACCGCAGCCTCGATCGGCGCACCGACAGAAAACGTGCCCGAAATCATGCGCCCCGCGCTTAGTCTTGCCACTCAGGGCGGCATCACTTGGTTGAAGGGCGGCTTGCCCATTCGCATCAAGGGCGAATTGGTCGGCGGCATCGGCATCGGCTCTGGCACCGGCGATCAGGATTACGAGGTGGCGCTTGCTGCTTTGGCGGCGATTGGCGCGGATCTGCCCGCCTAGTCAAACACGATCTGCGCTTTCATCGCGCGGCTGCGGTCGCCTGCGGTTTGAAAGGCCAGCAGCGCCTGCGACAGCGGGAAGGTCTGGGTGATAAAGGGCTTGACGTCGATCAAGCCCTTTTGCATCAGACTGACCCCAGTAGCGAATTCTTCGTGAAAGCGGAAGGATCCGCGCAAGCTCAATTCCTTGGCCGTCATCGCCTGCACCGGCAGCGTCATATCGCCGCCAAGCCCCAGCTGAATGATCACGCCGCCCGGCCGCATCGCCGCAATCGCTGCGATCAGCGCAGGGGCCGCCCCCGAGCATTCATAAAGCACATCAAAGCGGCCCTTGTCTTGGGTATAGGCGGCCAAAGCCTCGGGCACTTGCGCGGTGTTGAGGGTAACATCGGCCCCCGCTTGCCGCGCAAGGCCCAAGGTGAAATCCGAAAGATCGGTGGCGGCGATAAAATCCGCACCTGCGCGGCGCGCCGCAAGGATGCACAAAATCCCAATCGGGCCGCAACCGGTGACCAGCACCGATTTGCCAAGCAGCGGCCCCGCGCGGCGGGTGGCACGCAGGCAGACCGCCAGCGGCTCGGCCATTGCCGCCTCGCCGGCCGTTAGCCCATCGGCTGGCACGCATTGGCTGGCATCGGCCACCAAGACCTGCCGAAATGCGCCCTGAATATGCGGAAAAGGCATGGCCGAGCCGTAAAAGCGCATATTCAGGCAGTGGTTGAACATCGCCTTTTGGCAATAGCTGCACTGATGGCATGGCCGCGAGGGCGAAACCGCCACCAATTGCCCCAGCGCCAACCCCGTCACCCCCTGCCCCAGCGCGGTGATATGGCCCGAAACCTCGTGGCCCAGCACCATCGGCTCGCGCAAGCGGATCGCGCCAAAGCCGCCGTGGTTGAAGTAATGCAGATCCGAGCCGCAAATCCCCCCCGTGGCCAGCCGAATTTCGACTTGGCCCGCACCAAGGGGTTCGGGCGCGGTTTCTTCGATCCGCAGGTCTTTTGCGGCATGGATGACGATAGATTTCATTCAGATCACCAAACTTGGCAGGGGCTGGCCTGCAAAATGCGCGCTTAGGTTTTGGCGCAGCAACGCGCCCATGCCCTGACGGGTCTCATAGGTGCCAGAGCCGTGATGCGGCTGCAAGAAGGCTTGCGGCAGCGCCTTAAAGCGCGGGTTCAGCGCGGGTTCGCCCTCGAACACATCAAGGGCAGCGGCGCGCAGGGCGCCAGTTTCCAGCGCATCCAGAAGTGCGGTCTCATCAACATTGGCGGCGCGGCTGACGTTGATCAACATGCCCTGCGGGCCAAGCGCCTTGATCACCGCAGCATTGACGATATGGCGGGTTTCGGCACTGGCGGCGAGGGTGACAAACAGAAAGTCGACCTCTTGCGCCAGCGCCACAGGGTCTTGGATAAAGGCCCAATCGGCGGGCACCTCTTTGCGGCTTTGGCTGGAATAGGCGATCTGCATATCAAAGCCCGCCAGCCGTTTGGCCACCGCATGGCCAATCCGGCCCAGCCCCAAGACCCCCGCGCGCCGCCCCCAGACCCGGCTTTGCAGCGGATAGCCGCCCTTGGCCACCCAATCGCCCGAGCGCGCCCAAGCCTCGGCCGCAAGCATGCCGCGCGTCTGCGCCAGCATCATCGCCACCGCCAGATCGGCGACGTCATTGGTCAGCACATCGGGGGTGTTGGTCACCCGAATGCCGCGCGCGCGGCAAGCCGCCAGATCTACGGCATCATAGCCCACCCCGTAGACCGAGATCAGTTCAAGCTGTGGACAGGCCGCGATGATCTGCGCCGAGGCCCCCAATTCGCCGCGCGTGGCAATGGCGCGAATGCGCGGGCCAACCTGAGCCAGAAAGGCAGGCTTATCAGCGGCCTCGAAATAGCGATGCACCTGAAAGGCCGCCTCGAGCGGAATTTGGTCCCAATCAGGATAGGCGCCCATTTGCAGGAGATCTGGTTTTGACATATTTGACTTTCCAAGGCGGGCTTTATGGTTGACCTAGAGTCGCAGCTGCTACATGTTATCGATAACATAGCCGATTCATTTTCCCCCTGTCGAGCCTAAAAGGATGACCATGAGCCTAAGCTTATTTGACCTGACCGCAAAACGCGCCCTGATCACCGGATCGTCGCAGGGCATAGGCATGGCCTTGGCGCGCGGCATGGCCGCAGCAGGGGCCGAGATTGTGATGAATGGGCGGGATGCGGCCAAGCTGACAGCGGCGGCAAATGTCTTGCGCGGCGAAGGCTTTACCATTCACGAGCTGGTGTTTGACGTCACCGACCACAACGCTGTGCGCGCCGCGGTTGATGGCTTTGAGGCCGAGGTTGGCGCGATTGACATCTTGGTCAACAATGCCGGCATGCAGCATCGCGGCCCGCTGGAGGAATTTCCCGCCGATGCCTTCGAGCGGCTGTTACAGACCAATGTTGCTTCGGTGTTTCATGTCGGCCAAGCCTGCGCACGCCATATGATCGCGCGCGGCGCGGGCAAGATCGTCAATGTGGCCAGCGTGCAATCGGCCCTCGCCCGCCCCGGCATCGCGCCCTATACCGCCACCAAAGGTGCTGTGTCGAACCTGACCAAAGGCATGGCCACCGATTGGGCCAAACACGGGTTACAATGCAATGCGCTGGCACCGGGCTATTTCCTGACGCCGCTGAACAAGGCGCTGAGCGACGATCCCGCCTTTACCGATTGGCTGTGCAAGCGCACCCCCGCAGGGCGCTGGGGCAATGTCGAAGAGCTGGTCGGAGCCTGCATCTTCCTGTCGTCGCAGGCCTCGTCTTTCGTCAATGGCACCACGCTTTACATTGACGGCGGCATCACGGTTTCGCTGTGACGCGCTATGTGGTGATGGGGGTTTCGGGCTGTGGCAAAAGCCGGATTGGTGCGGCCTTTGCGCAGGCAAAGGGCTTGCGCTTTGTCGATGGCGACGATCTGCACCCTGCTGCCAATATCGCCAAGATGCGCCGCGGCGCGCCGCTGACCGACGCCGATCGCGCGCCTTGGCTGGCGCAGGTTGGCGCGGTTTTGGCGCGTGACGGCACGGTCGTGGCTTGTTCGGCGCTGAAACGCGCCTACCGCGACCAGATCCGGCAGGCGGCGGCGGCCTCGGTGACGTTTCTATACCTGCGCGGCAGTCGCGCGGTTTTGCTGGCACGGATGCAGGCAAGGCCGGGGCATTTCATGCCGCCTTCGCTTTTGGACAGCCAGCTTGCAACGCTGGAAGCGCCCAGCTTGGATGAAACCTTTGTGATGGCTGATATTGACCAGCCCCCCGAAGCGATTATTGCCCAGTTTCAGGAGGCCTTGCGATGAGCCAGAAAATCGCCTTGATCGGTGCGGGTGCCATGGGCGGCGCGATTGGCGCGCGGCTGGTGCAGATGGGGCAAGATCTGACGGTCTATGATCTGGACGCCGAGAAGGTGGCAGCGCTTGTAAGCTTGGGCGCGACGGCCGCAAGCTCGGCGGCCATGGCGGCAGCGCAGGCCGATTTTGTGGTGATCAGCCTGAACGCGGCGCAGATTGTCGAGCGGGCCGTGTTTGGCCCGCAGGGCGTGGCCGAAGGCGCGAAGGCTGGCAGCTTGCTGATTGATATGTCCTCGATTGACCCCGATGCCACCAAGGCGCTGGCGGCCAAAGCCGCAGCACTTGGTCTGCGCTGGGTGGACAGCCCGCTGTCAGGCGGCGCACCCAAGGTGGCACTGGGGCAATTGACCCTGATGGTGGGGGGGGCCGCGCAGGATGTGGCCGAGGCGCAGCAGATCTTGCAGCATCTGGCCAGCAATTACACCCATATGGGCCACGTTGGCGCAGGCCAGACCACCAAGCTGATCAATCAGGTGCTTTGTGGATTGAACTTCATGGCAGTGGCCGAAGCGACGCAGCTGGCGCTTGCCGCAGGCGTGGATGCGGCAAAAATCCCGCAAGCGCTGCGCGGCGGGCGGGCCGACAGCGCGATCTTGCAAGAATATATGCCGCGCTTTGCGACGAAGGATTATCGCCGCACAGGCCGGATAGATAATATGGTCAAAGACCTGAATGCCGCGCAAGATTTGGCACGGCGCAGCAACACATCAATGCCGCTGACCGCCGTTTGCGCCGAGATCCACCGCATGCTGACCGCCGCCGGTTTGGGCGGCGAAGATCAAGCCGCACTGATGGAATATTTCACCGGACCAAATAAGGATTTCTTCGCATGATCACCCGATTTGCTGTGTTTGAGGGCCAATTAAAGCCGGGCACCACCGAGGCCTTTCGCGCCGCCGTCACCGCGCAGCTTGTGCCTTTGTGGCGGCAATTTCCCGGCAATACCGATGTGCGTGTCAGCTTTGGCTGCGAACGTGACGAAGGCGCGCCGGAATTTCCGCTGATGCTGGCGATCAGCTACCCCGACCGCGCAGCGCTGGACCAAGCGCTGACCAGCCCGTTTCGCGCCCAATCGCGCGATGTCACGGCCCAAATCGTGGCGCAGTATTTCGAGGGCCGCATCCATCATCATGTCACCGAGGCCCAAGAATACAAAGGCTAGTCAGCATAGACAGCGCCGCGCAAAGCTGACAAGCAGCGCGGCGAAAGCGGGGAAAGATGCAGCAAAGCGCGAAAACCATGAAGGATGTGGCCCAAGCGGCGGGGGTGTCGGTGATGACCGTCAGCCGCGCCTTTAAGGCTGATCGCTCGGTTTCCGACAGCACGCGCGAGCGCATTCGCCAGATTGCCGATGATCTGGGCTATGTCTTTGACAGCACTGCCGCCAATCTGCGCACCCAAAAAACCAGCTTTGTTGCGGTGACGATTCCGTCGATCAACAATGCCAACTTTGCCGATACGGTGGGGGCGCTGTCTGATCGGCTGGCCGAGGCGGGAATGCAGGTGCTGCTGGGCTATAGCGGCTATAGTGTGGCCAAAGAAGAAGAGCTGATCGAGCAACTGCTGCGCAGGCGGCCCGAGGCGATTGTGGTTACAGGCGGGCGGCACAGCCCGCGCAGCCGCAAGATGCTGGCCAATGCGGGCATTCCAGTGATTGAAACCTGGGACCTGCCCGAAGCTCCGCTGGGTCATGTGGTGGGCTTTTCCAATGCCGATACCATGGCCGCAATGGTCGATCACCTTGCCGCGCGCGGCATGCAGCGGATCGGCTTTATCGGCGGCGATACCGATGGCGACACCCGCGGCGCGGACCGCCGGCGCGGCTTTATCGCGGCGATGCAGCGCCACGGCTTGGCCACTGACCGGCTGATTGGCGCAGGCCGCCCGCCGATCTCGATGCGCGAGGGGGCGGCGGCAATGGGGCAACTTCTGGACAGTCTGCCCGATACCCAAGCGGTGGTTTGCGTCTCGGACCTATCGGCCTTTGGGGCGCTGACCGAATGCCAGCGCCGCGGCATCAAAGTGCCCGAGCAGATCGCGATTGCAGGCTTTGGGGCCTATGAAATCGCAGGGATTTCGCATCCGACCATCACCACCATCGACCCGCGCCCGCGCCTGATTGGGCTAGAGGCCGCAAACCTGATCCTGACCTTGCTGGACCCAAAGCGCGCAGCACTTGCGCCCAAGACCGTCAAGATCGACTGGCAGCTTTGCGCCGCCCAAACCACCTAAAGCGTCAGAACCACTGCCCCGGCTCCATCAGCCCCAGATCCATCAGCTGTTGGCTGTGCCATTCAAACGGAATGGAATTGTGCCAGCGGAAATTATGAATATCAAAGCGCGAACCTGCATTGGTGCGCAGGGCTTTGGCGGTGCGAAACGACACGATAGCGGTGGTTATGTTATGGTGCCAGGCGCAAGCATAGGTGTTGTATTCCTCGTCTGAAAAAGTGAAATCGGCGCGCAATTTCAGCCCGGGCTTGGCGCGAAACAGTGCGATGCGGTCGATCTTGCGTTTGGCGGGTGGGATATGCTCTTCAAAACGCCAACGCAGACCACCAAAAAAATCCAGCTGCCGCTCTTTGGGGTGATTGTGGTTGGCAGGGTCTGGACGCGCCAAAGCGTAATAGCCCGATTTGTCCAGATAGGCGCGCTCGAGCGAGACGGCATTCGGGGCTTCGGACAGATCATCGGCATAAAGATCAACCACATAAGACAGAAAAGCTTCGCGGCGCTCTTCAATCTGAAAGCTGATCATCTCGCGGATATTGCGGGTCTCGCAAAACGGAAAGAACAGATATTCGGCATTATAACAGTAATACATCCAGATGCCGGGCGCTGCCTCGATCAGGCGATTGACCGCCGAAAGCAGCGCCTGTTCGGCATGGACATCATAGCGAATACGGTGGATTTTTTCTTCGACCTCGGCGGGCAAATCAAAGATATCGGGCGACAGCAGCACCACCTCGGCAAAGCCTGCATTCAGATGGTGGCGCAGGGTGGTATCCAGCTCGATCTCGTCTTCGGCAAAGACAATGGCCAGCGGTCCCTTGGCAAGGGCCGGTTTCGACTGGCTTAAAAACGCCTCAAGCGAGGTATATTTCATCATGCGCCCTATTGGCCTTAACTCGTATCGCGCCAAAGTCCGCGAACTGCGGCCGCATTGCAAGCCCCAGACCGCGGCGGCGTTGCGAAAGCCGCACTTATGGCGTAAGCGGGCGGCGACAATGAGGTGTGTTATGGCCGATCCGAAAAAGCTGTTCATCAAGACCTATGGTTGCCAGATGAACGTATATGACAGCGAGCGCATGGCCGAGGCGATGGGCGCGGATGGCTATGTCAGCGTCGATAGCGCCGAGGGTGCCGATATGGTGCTGATCAACACCTGCCATATTCGCGAAAAGGCTTCGGAAAAGCTTTACTCCGACCTTGGCCGCCTGCGCAAACTCAAGGCCGAAAACCCCGCGATGAAGATCGGCGTGGCCGGCTGCGTGGCCCAGGCCGAAGGCGCAGAGATCTTGCGCCGGATGCCTTTGGTGGATCTGGTGGTTGGGCCGCAGGCCTATCACCGTCTGCCCGAAATGGCGCGCGCGCCTGGGCAAAGCATCGACACCGATTTCCCGCTTGAAGATAAATTCGACGCCCTGCCCGAACGCAAGGCCCTGCGCGGCCCTGCGGCGTTTCTGACAGTGCAAGAAGGCTGCGACAAGTTTTGCGCCTTTTGCGTGGTGCCCTATACCCGCGGTGCCGAAGTCTCGCGCCCTGTCGAGCGGATCTTGACCGAGGCGCGCGGGCTGGTGGCGCGCGGGGTGCGCGACATCACTTTGCTGGGGCAGAATGTGAATGCCTATCACGGCATGATGCAGGATCAAGACTGGACGCTGGCGCGGTTGTTGCGCGAAATGGCGCAGATCGACGGGCTGGAGCGGCTGCGCTATACCACCTCGCATCCCAATGACATGGACGACGATCTAATTGCCGCCCATGGCGATTTGCCCAAGCTGATGCCCTATCTCCACCTGCCCGTGCAATCAGGATCAGACCGCATCCTCAAGGCGATGAACCGCAAACACAGCGCTGAAGATTACCTGCGGCTGATTGAACGCATTCGCGCCGCGCGGCCGGATATCTTGTTGTCGTCAGACTTCATCGTTGGCTTTCCCGGCGAGACCGAGGCTGAATTCGAGCAGACCCTGGATCTGATCCGCGCTGTTGGGTTTGGCATGGCCTATTCGTTCAAATACTCGGCCCGCCCCGGCACGCCTGCGGCCGAAAAGCCCGAATTGCCCGCAGACGTCTCGGACGCGCGCTTGCAGCGCTTGCAGGCCTTGCTGGGCGAGCAGCAGCGCGCCGCACAATCGGCCATGGTGGGGCGTGAGGTCGGGGTGCTTTACGAAAAGCCCGGACGGCAAGAGGGCCAGATGATTGGCAAATCCGATCATTTGCACGCGGTGCATGTCAACGACTCGACAGGGCAAATCGGCGATTTGGTGCGGGTGCGGATCACCGCCGCTGCATCGAATTCCTTGGCAGGAGAGCGGCTGCCAGCCTAGCCCTGCGCCGCGTTGTTTCCAAGATTGTGGGTAATGTAGCATATTTTGTCCCATTGGGGCGGATATTTACTACAATTGGTTATCAATTAACCTCAAACGTATATATTTTACTTTACTTCAAGGTAGGCCAGCGGCAAACCTTCTGCTGAGTGTAGTTGTTTTCCTATGAGTAAGGGGCCTGCCGCCATGGAACGCATTTCCAGAGCAGTAAAACGAGGGATCGGAGGCGCGGCCTTGGCCGTGGGCCTGCTGACCGCCACAATATCCGCTGCTGACACATATGCTGCGAAAAACAGCGTGGCGGGTCCGGTGGTTGCTGGCAAGATCATCTGGGGCGCTTGGATCGACCCCGATGGCTGCATGCATTGGTGGGCCGATGGCGGCCTTGAAGGCTATATGCTGGATCGGGTTCATCCGACAACCGGCAAGCCCGTTTGCCTGAAGCGTAACACCTGCCTTGTGGAAAACACCGACCAAATGTTTGCCACCGACAGCGCCCAATTGACCGGCGAAGGGCGGCGTCGCTTGCAGAATTTCTTCACCAACTCGGGCGCCTTTGGCTATGCCGTCTACGGCCATACCGACAGTCGTGCCTCGGATGAATACAACATGAGGCTGTCGCAACGTCGCGCCGAAGCCGTGGCCCGCGTCGCCCGCTCGGTCGGGGCTGTGGTGGATCGTCAGATCGGCTTTGGCGAGCGCGAACCACGCGCCAGCAATGCTTCGGCCGAAGGCATGCGCCAGAATCGCCGCGTCGAAATCGTTTGCTATAGGTGGTAACGGATATGGTAAAGTTTCTAAGTCTTGCGGCAAGCCTATCGGTCGCCACGCTGATCTCGGGCTGTGTCGGTCTGACGCCTTATAAAGCGGGTCAAAATACCGTGATTGCGACAAATCAGGACACCGGATTTGACAAGTCAGGCTTGGCAAATGCCAAGGCCGCGATTGCCTATGATCCTGATGGCTGTCAGGGCTGGATCATCGACGATGGCGCCGAGGGCTATTCCGGTCGCCGGTTTGACCCTGCCTCCGGCCTGCCAGTGTGCAACAGCCTCTATCCGCCGGGAACCGTGCTGGGCAATTACACCTTTAGCGGTGGCGAAGCGCGCTCGGATTGGGTGCCAAAGCGCTAGATGCGCGCAAAAGGATAAGATCGGGCCGCAGTGCAAGCTGCGGCCTTTTTCTTTGCGCAATTCTTAGGCATGCAGGCAATTGTCACGGCTTTGACATGGCGCGGGGCCATCTTGGCCTTGCCAGAGCAAACTTATAGGCTCACACTAGATCTAGACGTCACCTTCATTAAAAGGAGCAGCCTTTGGGCATCAGCGCGTTGACACCCCCGAGCAGACCCGAGGATATTGTGGAAACCACCTTGGAATTTCCCGACAATCGGCTTTTGATCAGCCTCTGTGGCGAATACGACCGCAACCTTGCGCAGATCGAGCATCAGATGGGGGTGAATGTGCTGCGCCGGGGCAATCGCTTGGCGGTGATTGGCGATTTGGGCGCGCGCGAGCAAGCCGCAGCGGTGCTGCGTGCGCTTTATGCGCGGCTGGAGGCCGGGCGCGATTTGGTGGCGGGCGATATCGACGGCGCCATCCGCATGGGCCAACCGATGCCAAATGTGATGCGCACTGACCCAGCCGAGCAGATCGAGATGTTCAATGGCGGCGATTTCGAGCTGCGCACCCGCAAGAAACCCATCGCTCCGCGCACCGAGGCGCAAAAGGCCTATGTCGCCAATCTGTTCGCCAATGAAATGGGCTTTGGCATTGGGCCTGCGGGCACCGGCAAGACCTATCTTGCCGTGGCGGTGGGGGTGACGATGATGATTTCCGGCGCGGTGGAAAAGATCATCCTGAGCCGTCCGGCTGTCGAAGCGGGCGAGCGTTTGGGGTTTTTGCCTGGCGATATGAAGGAAAAGATCGACCCCTATATGCAGCCGCTTTACGACGCGCTGAATGATTTTCTGCCGGCCAAGCAGTTGCAAAAACTGATGGAAGACAAGCGGATCGAGATTGCGCCCCTGGCCTTTATGCGCGGGCGGACCTTGTCAAACGCCTTTGTGGTGCTGGATGAGGCGCAAAACGCCACCACCATGCAGATGAAAATGTTCCTGACCCGCCTGGGCGAAGGCTCGCGTATGGTGATCACAGGCGACCGTACGCAGGTCGATTTGCCGCGCGGCACGGCTTCGGGCTTGGCGGATGCCGAGCGTATTCTGGCGGGGGTTAAGGGGGTATCGTTTAACTACTTCACCTCGAAGGATGTCGTGCGCCACCCGCTTGTGGCGCGGGTAATCGAGGCTTATGAGCGCGACGAGGCTAAAGGCTAGCGACGGGATTTGTGGCGGGCGACGCAGGGGGGCTTTGCCCCCCTCACGGCCTGCGGCCTCTCCCCCCAGGATATTTAGAGACAGATGAACGGGCTTGAGATGTGCGCTGCGGCACCATATGAGGCGGTTATGGAGCCATTTTTGGACATAGTGATTGAGGATGCGCGCTGGGAGGCACTTGGGCTTGCGGCCTTGGCGCAGCCTGCGGTGCTGGCGGCCTGTACCGAGGTTGGGCTGGAGGTTGAAGGCTTTAGTCTTTGTCTGATGGGCTGCGATGACGCGCGGATCGCAGTTTTGAACGGCGACTTTCGCGGCAAGGCGGCGGCGACCAATGTGTTGAGCTGGCCATCAGAAGAGCGCGGGGCAGAGCTTGGCTGCGTGCCGGATTTGCCAGCGGCGGGCGAGATCGACGACCCTGAGCCTTTGGGCGATATTGCCATTGCCTATGACACCTGTGCGGCAGAAGCGGCGGCGGCGGGCAAGCCGATGCGTGATCATGTGCAGCATTTGGTTGTTCATGGATTTTTACATTTGCTGGGCTACGATCACATTGATGACGCAGATGCCACGGTGATGGAAGCAACTGAGGTGCGGATACTTGCGCGCTTGGGGCTTTCTGACCCATACTAGTGGGGCCCTCTGTGCGGGGGCGGTTTTGGAAAAAGGGCCGATGGGCAGTAGTAGTGACGGGTCTGGGGCTGCGCCGCGCGCGCAGCTTGGGACGGAGGAGGCCGAGGCCTCTCCACGCGGATTTTTCGGGCGGCTTTTAAGCGCCTTTCATGCAAGCGACAGCGCGCAAGCCGGGGCAGAGACCGGCAGTGCAGAACCCAAGGGTGTGATGTTGCCCGGCTTTGGCAATTTGCGCCGTTTGCGGGTGGATGATGTCGCCATTCCCAAGGTTGAGATTGCCGCCGTGCCTTTGGACATTGGCCGCGACGATTTGGTAGCGGCTTTCCGCGAGCATGGGTTTTCGCGCCTGCCGGTTTACAAGGGCACGCTGGATCATCCGCAGGGCTTGGTGCTGCTGAAGGATTTGGCTTTGCAGCATGGCTTTGGCACAGGTGCGCGGTTTTCGTTGAAAAAGCTGCTGCGGCCGGTGCTGTTTGCGCCGCCCTCGATGCCTGCCGCGATCTTGCTGCAAAAGATGCAGCGCGAGCGGGTGCATATGGCTTTGGTGATTGACGAATATGGTGGCGTTGATGGTTTGGTGACGATTGAGGATTTGATCGAGACCATCATCGGCCAGATTGAAGACGAGCATGACGAGGCCGAAGGCGCGCTGTGGAAAGAGGAAAAGCCAGGGATTTACCTTGCGGCCTCGACGGTGCCTCTGGCGGAGTTTGAGGCGGCCATTGGCTTGACGCTGCGCAATGGCGAGGATGACGAGGATATCGACACGCTGGGCGGCTTGGTGTTCTTGCGCACAGGGAGGGTGCCGGTGCGCGGCGAGATCGTGCCCCACGAATCGGGGGCCGAGTTCGAGGTGCTTGACGCTGATGCGCGCCGGATCAAGCGCTTGCGGGTGCGGTTGCCGGGGTCGGTGGTGCGGCCTGATCCTGCTGAAGTTGACGGCTAAGATGCCGATGTGGCGCTGGCGCGCGGCGGCGGCGGCTTTGGGCGCTTTGGTGGCTTTGGGTCAGGCGCCTTGGGGGCTTTGGGCGGTTAGCCTGCCTGCGTTGGCAGGGCTGATCGTGCTGGTGTCAGGGCCAGGCCGGCGCGAGGGTGCTTGGCGGGCGTGGTTTGGCGGGGCAGGCTATTTTGGGCTGGCGCTGAACTGGCTGGTGCAGCCTTTCATGGTGGATGCGGCGCGCGACGGATGGATGGCGCCCTTTGCGCTGCTGTTTATGGCCTTTGGTTTGGCGCTATTCTGGGCGCTGGCGGCTTTGGTGCCGGCGCGCAATCGGGCATTGGGGTTTGCGCTGACGCTGACGCTGGCGGAATTGGCGCGCGGCTATGTGCTAACCGGTTTTCCTTGGGCGCAGATTGGCCACATCTGGATTGACACACCCGTGGCGCAGGTGGCGGCTTGGGTCGGACCCTCGGGCTTGACGCTGCTGACGCTACTGCTGGCTTACGGGCTGACGCGCGGGCGCGCGGCTTGGCGGGTGGCTTTGGGCTTGGCCACGGTTTGGGGCTTTGGGCTTTGGCTGCTGGCAGCACCAATGCCCGAGCCGCGGGCGATCACGCTGCGGCTGGTCCAGCCTGATGCCGCCCAGCAGACAAAATGGGATCCAGATCTGGCACAGCAGTTCTTTGACAGATTGCTAGCCTATACGGCGGTGAAACCTGCGCCGGATCTGGTGATCTGGCCCGAAACTGCCCTGCCCTATCTGATCGAGCGACACCCCGAGATTGCCCAGATCATCGCCGAGGCCGCCAATGGCGCAACGGTGGCGCTGGGATTGCAGCGCAGTGAGGGTGCGCAGGGCTGGAATTCGCTGCGGGTGATTGGCGCAGATGGCAGCACTCTGGCCAATTACGACAAATTCCATTTGGTCCCCTTTGGCGAATATATTCCCTTTGGCGATGCGCTTTTTGCTTGGGCCAATATCTCGGCCTTTGCCTCGGCCAGCGGCAATGGCTATATGGCAGGCCCCGGGCCACAGGTGATCGACCTTGGCGCTTTGGGCAAAATGCAGCCACTGATCTGCTATGAGGCGGTGTTCCCACAAGATCTGCGCGGCGCGGGGCGGGCGGATTGGCTGTTGCAGATCACCAATGATGCGTGGTTCGGGGTCTGGAGCGGGCCATTTCAGCACGCAGCCCAAGCGCGTTTGCGCGCCATCGAGCAGGGTTTGCCGATGGTGCGGGTGGCCAATACCGGAGTGACGGCGGTTTATGATGCGCGCGGGCGGGTGACGGCAAGCCTGACCTTTGGCATCGCCAGCTATCTGGATGTGGCACTGCCAAGCCCCTTGCCTGCCACAATTTACGCACAATTTGGTGAAATTCCTGTCTTACTGTTGCTTGGTGGCCTGTTTGGGCTGCTGTATCTAAGACGCACCCTCGCTCGGGCTTGACCTTTGCCAAGCTTTGGCACAACCAGATCTTTCATCCCCGCACAACGGCTTCCTGGCGTGACGGGTTAACCAATCGGAGCACGTCCCCATGACTCGTAAATCTTATATTTTCACCTCGGAATCTGTTTCCGAGGGCCATCCAGATAAACTTTGTGATCGCGTCTCGGACGCGGTGCTGGATGCGTTTTTGACCCAAGAACCCAATGCCCGCGTCGCCTGTGAAACCTTTGCCACCACGGGCCGCGTTGTCGTCGGCGGCGAGGTCGGACTGGCCGATAAGGCCGCGACCGCCCAGATGATGGAGCAAGTCGAAGGCATCGTGCGCGATTGTGTGCGCGACATCGGCTATGAGCAGGACGAGTTTCATTGGAACACCCTGCAAGTGCAGAATTATCTGCACCCGCAATCGGCCCATATCGCCCAGGGCGTCGACCGGGATGGTGCAGGCGATCAGGGTATTATGTTCGGCTATGCCTGCCGCGAGACGCCCGAGCTGATGCCGGCGCCGATCCAATATTCGCACGCTATCCTGCGCCGTCTGGCCGAAGTGCGCAAATCTGGCCAAGAGCCGACGCTGCGGCCAGACGCAAAATCTCAGCTGTCCTTGCGCTATGAAGACGGTGTGCCGGTCGAGGTGACCTCGATCGTGCTCTCGACCCAGCATGCGCTGGAAAGCCAGACCTCGGATGACATTCGCGCCATTGTCGAACCCTATATCCGCGAAGTGCTGCCCTCGGGCTGGATTTCGGAAAAGACCGAATGGTGGGTCAACCCGACCGGCACCTTTGTGATTGGCGGGCCGGATGGCGATGCGGGTCTGACTGGGCGCAAGATTATTGTCGACACCTATGGCGGGGCGGCGCCGCATGGCGGCGGCGCGTTCTCGGGCAAGGATCCGACCAAGGTTGACCGCTCGGCCGCCTATGCGGCGCGCTATCTGGCCAAGAACGTGGTCGCGGCAGGTCTGGCAGATCGCTGCACCTTGCAGGTGTCTTATGCGATTGGGGTGGCAAAGCCCTTGTCGATCTATGTCGATACCCATGGCACCGGCCGCGTTGAGGCCGAAGCGATTGAACGCGCGGTGGCGCAGTGCATGGATCTGACCCCGCGCGGCATCCGCGAGCATCTGGCGCTGACGCGTCCGATCTATGCCCGCACCGCCGCCTATGGCCACTTTGGCCGCGCGCCTGACGCCGATGGCGGGTTTTCCTGGGAGAAAACCGATCTGATCGAGGCGCTGAAAGCCGCGGTTTGATCTGAAGACAAGGGCGGCTGTGCCGGGCATCGAGCCCGGCGCAGCCGCTGCTGCCGCGCGCCCTTAGTGGGGCGGGGGTTGACGCTTTGGCCGCTGCAGGGCAAGAGACCGCAGACCAAACCAGAGGCTTTCGCGATGTATGATCCAGTCGAGCGGCGCAATTTCTATGGCCGCATTCACGGCAAAACCCTGCGCGACAGCCAGAAAACCTATTTGGCCGAAGACCTTGAGGCTTTGAGCCTTAAGGGCGTGACGCGAGAGGACAATCCTGAGCGCACACCGATTGATCTGTCGCGCTTTGAAGGCAAGCCGCTGTGGCTGGAAATCGGCTTTGGCGGCGGCGAGCATCTGGTGCATATGGCCGCGAGCTATCCGCAAGTGGGGCTGATTGGCTGCGAGCCTTTTGTGAACGGCATTGCCATGCTTTTGGGCAAAATTCGTGCAGCCGAGGTGAGCAATCTAGCGCTGCATCCAGGCGATGTGCGCGATTTGTTTGACGTTTTGCCCAGCGCTTGTTTGGACAAGGCGTTTTTGAACTATCCCGACCCTTGGCCAAAAGCGCGGCACCATCGCCGCCGTTTTGTCACCCAAGGCTATCTGACAGCCCTTGCTCGGGTGATGAAGCCGCAGGCCGAGTTGCGCATTGCCACCGATATTGCCGATTATGTGCGCCAGAGCTTGGAAGAGGTGCCACTGGCGGGCTTTGCCCTGCAAGATCAGGGCGATACGCCTTGGGCGGATTGGTATTCGACCCGTTATGAGCAGAAGGCTTTGCGCGAGGGGCGGCCACCCTATTATTTAACGTACCGGCGCGAAGGCGGGGTGGGCGAGGTCTGAGGCGGGGCGATTGGCTTTGGGCCTTGGAGCCTCCGGCGGGGATATTTGCGCCAAGATGAAAGCCCAAGCCGCGCGATAGGGGCATAGACCGCGCAGATTGGTTGCGGTATCAGGGCAGCGAATTCTTGCAGGAGACCGATCATGTCTGCCCATGGCACCGCCCAACCGATGACCGCGCATAAATCTGGCCCTTTGACGGGGACGGCCTTGGTGCCCGGAGATAAGTCGATCAGCCACCGGTCGTTGATTTTTGGCGCGATGGCTTTGGGCGAGACCCGGGTAACCGGGCTTTTGGAAGGCCAGGACGTTTTGGACACCGCCAAGGCGATGCAGGCCTTTGGGGCGACGGTGACGCGGCATGGCTTGGGCGATTGGTCGGTGCAGGGGGTGGGCGTTGGCGGCTTTCAAGAGCCTGCCGATGTGATTGACTGCGGCAATTCGGGCACGGGTGTGCGGTTGATCATGGGCACGATGGCGACCTCGGCGATGACGGTGACCTTTACCGGCGATGCGTCTTTGCGCAAGCGGCCGATGGGGCGGGTGACCGAGCCTTTGGCGCTGTTTGGCACCGAGGCTTACGGGCGCAAGGGTGGGCGTTTGCCGATGACGGTGGTGGGCGCGGCGCGGCCGAAGCCGGTGCGCTATGCTTTGCCGGTGGCCTCGGCTCAGGTGAAATCGGCGATTTTGCTGGCCGGGTTGAATTGCCCCGGCGAGACGGTGGTGATCGAGCGCGAGCCGACGCGGGATCATTCGGAGCGGATGTTGATCGGCTTTGGCGCCAAGCTGGAGGTCGAGCGCCGCGCGGAGGGGTCGGTGATTACGCTGCAAGGCCAGCCGGACTTGCGCGCGCAAAGCGTGGCGGTGCCGCGCGATCCATCTTCGGCGGCCTTTCCGGTCTGTGCGGCGCTCTTGGTGGAAGGTTCGGACATCTTTGTGCCGGGGGTCAGCCAGAACCTGACGCGCAATGGGCTTTACATCACCTTGATGGAGATGGGCGCCGAGATTGAGTTTCAGAACCCACGCGAAGAGGGCGGCGAGCCTGTGGCCGATTTGCGGGTGCGGTTTTCGGGGAATATGAAGGGCATTGAGGTGCCGCCAGAGCGTGCACCTTCGATGATTGACGAATATCCGATCCTGTCGGTGGTGGCGGCCTGTGCCACCGGCAAGACCGTGATGCGCGGGGTGAAAGAGCTGCGCGTCAAGGAATCCGACCGCATTGACGCGATGGCGCGCGGGCTGGAGGCTTGTGGCGTGCGGATCGAGGAAGACGAGGACACGCTGATTGTGCACGGCATGGGCGCGGGCGGGGTTCCAGGTGGGGCGGTTTGCGCCACCCATATCGACCACCGCATTGCGATGTCTTTCCTTGTGCTGGGGCTTGCGTCAAAGCAGCCGGTTTCAGTTGATGATGCCTCGCCGATTGCGACGTCTTTCCCGATTTTCACTGGGTTGATGGCGCAGCTTGGTGCGACCCTGACGCAAGCCTAATCCGCTTTGACCTTGGCGGCGGCGGCGCGGGCCGTTAAGGCTGGGGCAAGACGCAACCGAAAAGGATGACCCGATGGGAACCTATTATATCGCCGTAGAGGCGCATGACCCCGAAGGTCAGAACGCCATGCCCGAGGGCGCCCTTTATGGCGGCGAGGCGCGGTTCTTTGTGCTGATGGCCGATGATCTGGGCGATGCTTTGATGGTTTTGTCCAATTCCATCGTGGTCAACGGGCTGCGCTTGGACCGGATTTTACACGCGGGCGATGTTGAGGCCTTTGACGATGAAATTCTGCCCTTTGAGGTGGATATCGACGAGATGGTCGAGGCGGCGCAATCTTCGGGTGAGATCTGTGTCTCGGAGCCGCATCCGTTTGAACCCGATGCCACCGATGGCACCGGCTCGGGCGTTTTTGCCTGCTGCATTGATGCCTGCGACCCCGAATGGGCCGATGAGGATGAGGGCGCCTATCTGGGCCATTACCAGCTTGCGGTGATGAAGGCGCAGACCGCCACCGAGGCCTTGCAGATGTTGGTGGCAGAGTTCGAGGCCGAGGGTATTATCCTGATCGCCATTGAAGGGCTTGTTGATGCCGAAGCCTTCCCCTTTGACGGCTATGAGTTTGAATTTGAAGAAGAAGATGCTGTCGGCGATGTGCTGGACGATGGCGGTATGATCCTGTCGAACGCCTATGCCTATGGCCCGCAAGAGCCGCAAAAGCTTGACAGCTAAAGGATCTGCGATGCGCTTTACCGTTGCCATTGACGGGCCAGCCGCTGCCGGAAAAGGCACGATCAGCCGTGCGGTGGCTGCCGAATTTGGCTTTGCGCATCTGGACACCGGGCTTTTGTATCGCGCGGTTGGCGCGATGGGCGGCGATCCGATTGCGGCGGCACGGGGCTTGCAACCGCAGGATTTGGCGCGCGACGATCTGCGCAGCATGGCGGCGGGTCAGGCGGCAAGCCGCATCGCGGTGATCCCCGAGGTGCGCGCGGCCTTGCTGGCGTTTCAGCGCCACTTTGCGCGCAGCGCCGGTGGTGCGGTGTTGGATGGCCGCGACATTGGCACGGTGATCTGCCCCGAGGCCGAGGTGAAGCTGTTTGTCACCGCCAGCCCAGAGGTGCGCGCGCATCGACGTTGGCTTGAGGTCGGCGGCGATGCAGCACGGGTGCTGGCCGAGGTGATCGAGCGCGATGCGCGTGACATGGGCCGCGCCGATGCGCCGCTGCGCGCGGCCGAGACGGCGGTGATCATCGACACCTCTGCCCTAACCATTCCCGAGGCTATCGCCCGCGCCGTGGCGGTGGTCAAAGCCGCAAGATGACGGCGCGGGTGATCCTGCATATGCCCGAGCGGTTTATCGCGGGCTTTGCCAAGGGAAAGCCGCCGCTGCTTTATGGCCGGATCGTTCAGACGCTTACGGCGCGCGGGCTGACCGCCGATTTTGCCGCCGATATGCCAAGGGTGGCGGCGCGGGCGCTGCAAGACGGCAATCTGCATATCATGGAAAATGGCCAAGTGCAGGCGCAGGGCTGGCTGAATGCGGCGACGGCCTATCTGGAGGGGTTCTTTCATGTCGACCCCCAGGGCGTGCAGGCGGCCTCGAGCATTGGCGCGCGGGCCTATGAGCCTGCGCTGATTGATGCGGAGCAGGCCGCGCGCTATGCCCAAATGCTGCACGCGCGTTTTACCGCGCGCAGGCATTCGCGCTATCGCCAGATGGGGGCCGTCTCGGCGCTGCCCAAGGGGGCGATTGCGGTGTTTTTGCAAGGCCCCGCGCCGATCCGGCAGGGCCAAGCCTTTGCCAGCTTTGAAGAGATGCTGCGCGCGGTTGTGGCGGGGGCAGAAGGGCGTGCGGTATTGGTCAAACCGCATCCGCTGAAACCCGAACTGGGGGCCGAGATCATTGCCACGCTGCAAGCCGAGGGCCATGCGCTGATCGCAACCGAGGCCAATGTGCATGACATTCTGGCCGCCTGTGCGGTCAGCGTCTCGATCAATTCCGCCACCGCGATTGAGGGGTTCTTGCACCAAAAGCCGGCGGTGATCTTTGGCCGGTCCGATTTTCACGCGCTGGTGCAGACCGCGCACAGCCCTTCCGATTTTCCCCGCGCGCTGCACGCTGCCCTGCACAGCCCGCCAGACTATACCAAGGCGCTTTACTGGTATTTCGGGCAAAACTGTTTGGATATTCAAGCTGATAGCTTTGACGACCGCCTGATGGCGATCTTTGCGGCGGCGGGGTTTGACGCTGCACGCCTAGGGGTTTAGCCGCGCATCAAAGGCCGCGCGGGCGCTGTCGATCTGCGATAGATTTTCATAGGCCCAAAGCCCCATCACCCTAATCGGCGCAGCAAAAGACGCCCCAAGCGGCGTCAGCGCATATTCCACCCGAGCAGGCAGCGCGTCAAAAACCCGGCGCTGCACCATGCCGTCGCGTTCCAGCTCGCGCAATGTCAGGCTTAACATCCGCTGGCTGATGCCCAAATGCCGCTTTAACTCGTTAAAGCGCATCACCCCGACACCATCCAGCGCCAGAATGACCAGAACGCTCCAACTGTCGCCCACCCGCGCCAAAACTGACCGCACTTTGGTGCAGGCAATCGGGCAATCGCCAACGCTGTGATCTTTCATAACGCCTCGCTGAAACCGGTTACAGAGATGTGCCTTCTTGCGGTGGCCAGACTTCAGGCTATATCGCAGGTTACTAATGCATACCACCCTCCTCAATCTGAAAGACCATGAAGATGTTGAACGAAAAGCTGAACTGGCGTTACGCGACCAAAGCGATGGATCCTGCCAAGATCGTGCCGCGCGCCAAGCTGGATGCGATCTTGCAGGCGATCAACCTTGCGCCCACCTCCAGCGGCTTGCAGCCCTTTGAAGTGTTTGTCGTGACCAATGCCGAAATTCGCGCCAAAATCCGCGATGCGGCTTGGAACCAAGCCCAGATCACCGACAGCACCTATCTGTTGGTCTTTGCAGCATGGGACAATTACACCGCCGAGCGTATCGACGCCGTGGTCAACCAAACCCACGCTGAGCGCGGCACGCCGATGGAAATGCTGAACGCCTATTACGACAACCTGAAGGCCAGCTATCTGCCACGCGCAGCTGAAGTGAACTATGATCACGCCGCCCGCCAAGCCTATATCGCGCTGGGTGTCGGTCTGGTTGCGGCCGCCTTTGAAGAGGTGGACGCCACCCCGATGGAAGGCTTTAACCCTGACGCCGTTGACGAAATCCTTGGCCTGCGTGCCAAGGGCCTGCGCTCGGTCAGCCTGATGCCTTTGGGCTACCGCGCGGCCGAAGGCGATTGGTTGAACGGTGCGAAAAAAGTCCGCAAGCCGATGTCCGAGCTTGTGACCGAAATCGCCTGATCTTAGGCAAAACGCCCCAGACAGCGGCCCTCTGCACAGGGGGCCGTTTGTCATTCGCGCGGACCAACCATTGCTTGCAAATCGCCAGCTTTCGCGTTAGGGACGCGCAAGATTGGGTCTGGCCTTGCCACGGCCCAGTTTTTAATTTCGAGCAAGACCGGCGGAGCCAACCGCATGGCCAGTGACAAAGATGAAAAGGACCAAACTGCATGTCTATGAACGCTATGGAAGAATTTGAAGCCCTCTTGAAAGAGAGCTTCGAGATTGACACCCCCGAAGAGGGTACTGTTGTCAAAGGTAAGGTTATCGCGATTGAAGCGGGCCAAGCCATTATCGACGTCGGCTACAAGATGGAAGGCCGCATCGATCTTAAAGAATTTGCCAACCCAGGCGAGCTGCCAAACATCAACGTCGGCGACACTGTTGAAGTGTATCTGGACCGCGTTGAGAACGCTCGTGGCGAAGCTCAAATCTCGCGCGAGAAAGCTCGCCGCGAAGAAGCTTGGGACCGTCTGGAAAAGGCCTATGCCTCCGAGACCCGCGTCGATGGCGCGATCTTTGGTCGTGTCAAAGGCGGCTTTACCGTCGATCTGGGCGGCGCTGTTGCCTTCCTTCCTGGCAGCCAAGTCGACGTGCGCCCTGTGCGCGACGCAGGCCCGCTGATGGGCATGAAGCAGCCGTTCCAAATCCTGAAAATGGACCGTCGTCGTGGCAACATCGTTGTTTCGCGTCGTGCGATCCTTGAAGAAAGCCGTGCCGAGCAGCGCGCCGAAGTTATCGGCAACCTGACCGAAGGCCAAACCGTTGACGGCGTCGTCAAGAACATCACCGAATACGGTGCGTTTGTTGACTTGGGCGGCGTAGACGGCTTGCTGCACGTCACCGACATGGCATGGCGCCGTGTGAACCACCCGTCGGAAATTCTTGCCATCGGCGAGACCGTCAAGGTTCAGGTCATCAAGATCAACAAAGACACCCACCGCATCAGCCTTGGCATGAAGCAGTTGCAGTCCGACCCATGGGATGCCGTTGAAAAACTGTATGCTCTGGGCACCGTGCACAAGGGCCGTGTCACCAACATCACCGATTACGGCGCCTTTGTAGAGCTGGAAGCCGGTGTTGAAGGTCTGGTTCACGTTTCGGAAATGTCCTGGACCAAAAAGAACGTCCACCCCGGCAAAATCGTTTCGACCAGCCAAGAAGTGGAAGTTATGGTTCTGGAAATCGACAGCACCAAGCGTCGCGTTTCCTTGGGCCTTAAGCAGACCCAGCGTAACCCATGGGAAGTCTTTGCCGAGACCCATCCAGTGGGCACCAATATCGAAGGCGAAGTTAAGAACATCACCGAATTCGGTCTGTTCGTTGGCCTTGATAACGACATCGACGGCATGGTTCACCTGTCCGACCTGTCGTGGGACCAGCGCGGCGAAGAAGCCATTGCAAACTATCGCAAGGGCGACACCGTCACGGCGTCTGTTACCGAAGTTGACGTCGAGAAAGAGCGTATTTCGCTCTCGATCAAAGCTTTGGGCGAAGACACCTTCACCGATGCTGTTGATGGCGTGAAGCGTGGCGGTATCATCACCGTCGTCGTCACCGCGATCGAAGAAGGCGGCGTAGAAGTGGAATACAACGGCGCCAAGTCGTTCATCCGCCGTTCGGACCTGTCGCGCGACCGCGCTGACCAGCGTCCCGAGCGTTTCAACGTCGGCGACAAGATCGACGTGCGCGTCACCAATATTGATCCAAAGACCCGCCGCATGGGTCTGTCGATCAAGGCACGCGAGATCGCTGAAGAGAAAGAAGCTGTCGAGCAGTATGGCTCGTCCGATTCGGGCGCAAGCCTGGGCGACATCCTTGGCGCTGCTCTGAAGGGCGACAAGTAAGCCTTCCGCTGTTCGCGGTAACAAAAAGGGGCCCCGTTTCACGACGGGGCCCTTTGCTTTGGCGGGCTTAGGTCTTAATTTTGTTTGTGCGATGGGAAATTATCCCTATAGTCCAAAGGCAACAGCGTGGAACGGCCCAGAATCCCGCGAATTGGGACGGGGACCACTAGGGGGAATTTGCGGATGATCCGATCTGAATTGATCCAAAAAATTGCGGATGAAAATCCGCATCTGACACAGCGCCATGTCGAACGCATCGTCAACACCGTGTTTGAAGAAATCATTGATGCTTTGGCCAAGGGTGACCGCGTAGAATTGCGCGGCTTTGGGGCGTTTTCGGTCAAGGCGCGCGATGCGCGGATCGGGCGCAACCCGCGCACGGGCGAAGCGGTTCAGGTGGAAGATAAAAAGGTGCCGTTCTTTAAAACCGGCAAACTGCTGCGCGATCGGCTGAACGGCAAGTAACGGGGCTTGCCACGGCGCGCCCCTGCCCCGATATTGGTGGGGCAGCATAAAAAGGGCGGGCCCATGCTTCGATATTTGCGCTATCTTGTCTTGGCTGTGATTGCCGTGGTTTTGGTGACGATGGCCTTGGCCAATCGTAATCTGGTTCTGATAAAACTGATGCCGGATGATCTGGCCGCGATGCTGGGGCGCAATTTTCAGATCGAGTTGCCGCTATTTCTGGTGATGTTTGGTGGCATCGTTAGCGGCGTCCTGATCGGTTTTATCTGGGAATGGGCGCGCGAACACAAACACCGCCGCACCGCCAAGGGCGCAAGTAAGCAGGTCAGCCGACTTGAACGCGAATTGGCCGCGATGCGCGACGCAACATCACTGCCACAAGACGATGTCTTGGCGCTGCTTGATAAGCCGAAAGCCTGAACCTTGGTCGATATTCGCGTAAAAATCTGCGGGCTGCGCACAGTGGCCGATGTCGAGGCCGTGGCCAAGGCGGGGGCGGCCTATATGGGGTTGGTATTTTACCCCAAAAGCCCGCGCAACCTAAGCCTGCCCGAGGCGCGGGCGCTGGCGCTTGCGGCCCCGCTTGGGCTGGCAAAGGTGGCGCTGGTGGTCAATGCCGATAACGCGGCTTTGGATGCGATTACCGAGGCGATGCCGCTGGATATGCTGCAACTGCATGGCCATGAGAGCCCCGAGCGGGTGGCAGAGGTGCGCGCACGTTATGGCCTGCCGGTGATGAAGGCGATCGGTGTCGCTGATGAGGGCGATCTGGCGGATTTGATGGAGTATTCTTTGGTTGCCGATCAACTGCTGATTGACGCCAAACCGCCGAAAGACCACGCCCTGCCCGGCGGCAATGGCCTGAGCTTTGACTGGCGGCTGGTGGCGCAGCGGCGCTGGTTGCGGCCTTGGATGCTGGCGGGGGGATTGACAGCGGCCAATGTCGCCGAGGCGATCCGACTGACCAATGCGCGGCAGGTGGATCTGTCCTCGGGGGTGGAAACCGCGCCGGGGGTGAAGGATGCCGGCATGATCCGTGCGTTTATGGCGGCGGTGGCACAAGACGGCCCGCCTATACTGCGCTGAGGCGCTGGGGTCAGGCGGGATTATGCCTCCGGCGGGGATATTTTTGCCAAGATGAAAGCGGATCAGAAGGCTTTGAAGGTCATCGTGGTCAGGGTGCGGACGATGCCGTCGATGTCGAAGAGTTTTTCTGACAGGTAATGGCCGACGTCTGAGCCATCGGGGATGTAGATTTTCGCGATCAGGTCATATTCGCCGCTGGTCGAATAGAGTTCCGAGACCACTTCGCGGTCGTAGATTGCGGTGGCGACCTGATAGGTTTTGCCGGGGGTGCAGCGGAATTGGACGAATACGCAGATCATTTTGGCCTCACGTGGGGTTTTTGTTAGCCTAGCGCTTTGTGGGCGGCTGTCTAGGGATCAGGGTCAGCTTGGCTCTTGGCTTTGCAAGGTCAGCGGCACTGAGAGCGGTTTGAGATCGGCGACGCTGAGGCCTGCGACGGGGCGGGCAAGCCGGTTGCGCACCACCCACATCAGCCGGTTCTCGGCCCGGGTGATGGCGACATAGGCCAAGCGTTTCCACAGCGGCACGCCAGCTTCGGAGCGGCCTGCCATGGCGGCGGCGTAAAGATCGGGTGCGAAGACCTGCACGGTTTCCCATTGGCTGCCTTGGGCTTTGTGGATGGTGACAGCGGCGCCATGCAGAAAGGCGGCTCCCATGGTGGCGGCCGAAGGGATGAAGGGTTCGTCTTCATCCGGGCGTTCGATCTTGATGATCGAGGCGGCAGAGACCTGCGGATCTTCGGCACCGACGACATGGATTTTGGCAAAGCCTGGCCTGCTGCCGGGGCCAAGGTAGATGACTTGTGCGCCTTTGATCAGGCCGCGGGCTTCGAGATCAATGCGTTTTTTGCGGTGCTTGAGCGGCAGCTCGATGCCGTCGCAGACCAGCGGCTCGCCTGCCAGCAATTCATCATCCGGCGCGCCATGGGCGGCACGAAAGGCGGTGATCAGGCGGATGCGGGTGGCATTGCGCCAGACCAGCACCGGCGAGCGCGCCATCAGATCGGCATCGACGCGTTCGGCCCAGACAACGCGGTCGTCTTTGCGCGCAGCCGTTTCCACCATGCGTTCGAAGTCTTCGAAGCCAAGCGCGGGATCGGCCAGCGCATGGGCAAGATCGAGGATCGGGTTGTCTTGTTCTTGGCGGTGAATGCGGCTGAGGGTGAGCTTGCGCCCCTCGCCCAGTCGGTCAAACACCATTTCGCCCGAGAGGCCAACGGGAGCGAGCTGTGCGGGGTCGCCAAAGAGCACAAGCGTCGGAAAAATCTCGCGCAGATCGGTCAGGGCGCGTTCATCCAGCATCGAGGATTCGTCGACAAAGCCGATATCAAGCGGTTCTTCGCGCCGCTTCCAGCCCTTGATGAAATCAGAGCCGCGCAGACCAGCGGCGGCCAGCGCACCCGGCACAGAGGCGACGGTTTGATAAAACGCATGCGCACGGTCAAGGGCGAGTTCGGTCAGGCCTTCGATCACCGGGCGATTGCCCTGCCCTGTCAGCCATTCGGCGATCTTTTCATACTGCGGATCATAGACCGGCGTGTAAAGAATGCGGTGAATGGTGGTGGCGGGCACGCCGCGCATCCGCAGCACCGAGGCTGCCTTATTGGTGGGGGCCAAAATCGCCAAGGTGCGGCGATCTTTGCGCTTTTTCGGCTCGTAATCGCCCGAGACCAGATCAACACCCGTGGCCGCCAGCGCCTTATAGAGGCTGGCGAGCAGCATGGTTTTGCCCGACCCCGCTTTGCCGACCACCGCCAGAACCGAAGCCTTGGCTTCGGACATCGGCGAAAGGCTGGCATTGGCCAGATCAATGCCAGCGGCAAAAAGCTCGGCTGCGACGCGATCATAGGCCTCGGCCTGATCCTCGGAGAAGACCAGCGCGGGGGCTTGAGTGGCGGCGGGGGCGAGGCTTTGGGTCATGGCGCGACCATAGGCGATGTGCGGCGCAAGGGCCAGAGCCCGCAAGCGGGGAGCAGATCGCCCCCCGCTGCGCTTAGCGGTTCAGGCTTGCGTCCAGCGTGTCTTCGAAGGTGCGCAGGCCTGTGCGCGGGGCCTGCACCAGCACTGCCATATTGCCGGGCTTGTGCTTGTTCTGGCGCATCAGCATATGGGCGGCGGGGATTTCGGCCCAAGGGAAGACCTCGGACATATAGGGGTCGATCCGGCGCTCGATCATCAGTTTGTTGGCGGCAGAGGCCTGCTTTAGATGCGCGAAATGGCTGCCTTGAAGGCGCTTTTGGTGCATCCACATATAGCGGACGTCAAAGGTGCAGTTAAAGCCAGAGGTGCCGGCACAGATCACCACCATGCCGCCCTTTTTGCACACCAGCGACGAGACCGGAAAGGTCGCCTCGCCGGGATGTTCAAACACCATATCAACGTTGACGCCCTTGCCGGTGATATCCCAGATCGCCTTGCCAAAGCGGCGAGCCTCTTTCAGCCAAGCGTTATATTCGGGGGTGTTGACGGTGGGCATTTGGCCCCAGCAGTTGAAATCTTTGCGGTTGATCACGCCTTTTGCGCCCAAGGCCATCACGAAATCGCGTTTGTCCTCTTCGGAAATCACCCCGATGGCATTGCCGCCTGCGGTGTTGATCAGCTGGATCGCATAAGAGCCAAGCCCGCCCGAGGCGCCCCAGACCAGCACGTTTTGCCCCGGTTTCAGATCATGCGGTTCATGGCCGAACAGCATGCGGTAGGCGGTGGCAAGCGTCAGGGTATAGCAGGCACTTTCCTCCCAGGTCAGATGGCGCGGGCGCGGCATCAGCTGTTGCGCCTGCACGCGGGTGAATTGCGAGAAAGACCCGTCTGGCGTCTCGTAGCCCCAGATCCGCTGGCTGGGCGAGAACATCGGATCGCCGCCGTTGCATTCCTCATCGTCGCCGTCGTCTTGGTTGCAATGCACCACGACCTCGTCGCCGACCTTCCAGCGTTTGACCTTATCGCCCACAGCCCAAACAATGCCCGCGGCATCCGAGCCTGCGACGTGATAGGGCTGTTTGTGGCCGTCAAAGGGGCTGATCGGCACGCCAAGTGCCGCCCAGACGCCGTTGTAATTCACCCCGGCGGCCATCACCAAGACCAAGACCTCGTTGCTGTCGATCGCCCAAGTGTCCACCACTTCGACCTGCATCGCGGTATCGGGTTCGCCGTGACGGTCTTGACGGATCGCCCAAGCATACATTTTGGCCGGCACATGGCCCAGAGGCGGCATCTCGCCGACCTCGTAAAGGTCTTTCACCGCAGCCTCATAGGGGGTGATTGCCGAAGCGGTATCCAAAGCCATTGCTGCCTCCATCTTCATGCCGCGCCGCAGAATCGGCCGGGTTAGAGGATAGATAGAAGGTGTTCGCGCAACAATGCAATAGTTTAATTGCCATATTTTGTAATTTTATGTCCGCCGCATCGCAGCGAATTGACACTTGCCAATTGTTGCGCTTAGTGATGCAGTAACGAAACAATGTTACCTTTCAGCGCCCGAGGCCCAAATGACCGTCAGCAAAGACAAACCTTGGCTTTTCCGCACCTATGCGGGCCATTCCACTGCGGCGGCCTCGAATGCGCTTTATCGCAGCAATCTGGCCAAGGGGCAGACCGGGCTTTCGGTGGCCTTTGATCTGCCCACGCAGACCGGCTATGATTCTGATCACATCCTTGCGCAGGGCGAGGTTGGCAAAGTCGGCGTGCCGGTCAGTCACTTGGGCGATATGCGGGCGCTGTTTGACGGCATTCCGCTGGACCAGATGAACACCTCGATGACGATCAATGCCACAGCGCCTTGGCTGCTGGCGCTTTATATCGCGGTGGCCGAGGAACAAGGCGCAGATGTGTCAGCCCTGCAAGGCACGGTGCAAAACGATATCATCAAGGAATATCTGTCGCGCGGCACCTATATTTGCCCGCCCGCGCCCAGCCTGCGGATGATCACCGATGTCGCCGCCTATACCCAAAGCCATTTGCCAAAATGGAACCCGATGAACGTCTGTTCCTATCATCTGCAAGAGGCAGGGGCGACGCCAGAACAGGAACTTGCCTTTGCGCTGGCCACGGCCTGCGCGGTGCTGGACGATCTGCGCGGCAAAGTCTCGGCGGCGGATTTTCCCAATATGGTTGGGCGGATTTCGTTTTTCGTCAACGCAGGCATCCGCTTTGTCACCGAGCTGTGCAAGATGCGCGCCTTTGTCGAGCTGTGGGACGAGATCTGCGAAAGCCGCTACGGCATCACCGAGGCGAAATACCGCCGCTTTCGCTATGGGGTGCAGGTGAATTCGCTGGGGCTGACCGAACAGCAGCCTGAAAACAACGTCTACCGGATCTTGATCGAAATGCTGGCGGTGACGCTGTCGAAAAACGCCCGCGCGCGCGCGGTGCAGCTGCCGGCCTGGAACGAAGCGCTTGGCCTGCCGCGGCCTTGGGATCAGCAATGGTCGCTGCGGATGCAGCAGATCTTGGCCTATGAAACCGACCTGTTGGAATATGACGATCTGTTTGACGGCAACCCCGCGATCGAGCGCAAGGTCACGACGCTGAAAACAGGCGCTTTGGCGGAGCTGGCGCAGATTGACGCGATGGGCGGGGCGGTTGCGGCGATTGACTATATGAAGGGCCGGCTGGTCGAGGCCAATGCCGAGCGCATCGCCAAGATTGAAAGCAAAGAGACCACGGTTGTGGGGGTGAATGCTTGGGTGCAGACCACACCAAGCCCGCTGACCGCAGGCGATGGCGCGATCATGCAGGCCGACCCTGCGGCAGAGGCCGATCAGATCGCAAGATTGCAGGCCTGGCGACAGGGGCGCAGCGCCGCAGCCATCGAGGCTGCGCTCGCCGCGCTGCGCAGCGCCGCGCAGGGGGGCGCCAATATCATGCCGGCCTCGATTGCGGCGGCCAAGGCGGGGGTGACCACCGGCGAATGGGCCGCTGTGCTGCGCGAAGCCTTTGGCGAATACCGCGCGCCCACCGGCGTGTCGCGCAGCCCGTCCAACCGCACCGAAGGGTTAGAGCCGATCCGCGAGGCGGTGCAGGCGGTCTCGGCCAAACTGGGGCGGCCGCTGAAGTTTCTGGTCGGCAAGCCGGGGCTGGATGGCCATTCCAACGGTGCCGAACAAATCGCTGCGCGCGCGCGCGATTGCGGCATGGAGATCCATTATGAGGGCATCCGCCTGACCCCCGCCGAGATCGTCAGCGCAGCCATCGCCCAAAAGGCGCATGTGGTGGGGTTGTCGATCCTGTCGGGCAGTCACATCGCCCTGATCCGCGATGTGCTGACGCGGATGCGGGCCGAGGCGCTGGATCTGCCCTTGGTGGTGGGTGGCATCATCCCAGAGGAAGACGCCACCGCTCTGCGCGCAATGGGGGTGGCGGCGGTCTATACGCCCAAGGATTTCGAGCTGAACCGCATCATGATGGACATCGTGACGCTGGCCGACCCGAACCCCTCTGCCGCCTAAGCCCGATCAGCCCATCCGTTCAGAGGCATAAGACCCAGGCGAGGCCGGGAACACCACGGTTTTATTGCCGTTTTGGAACACGCGGTTGTGGATATGGGCGTGGATCGCACGCGCCAGAACCTGACATTCAACGTCGCGGCCAAGGCTGACGTAATCTTCGGCACTTTGAGCATGGGTGACGCGGATGGTGTCTTGCTCGATGATCGGACCCTCATCGAGATCGGTGGTGACATAATGCGAGGTGGCGCCAATCAGTTTGACGCCGCGCTCGTAGGCCTGCTTATAGGGGTTCGCGCCTTTGAACGAGGGCAAGAAAGAGTGGTGAATATTGATGATCCGGCCCGACATCTTTTGGCACATCTCTTCGGACAGGATCTGCATATAGCGCGCCAGCACGATCAGCTCGGCACCTGCCTCTTCGACCACCCGCATGATCGCGGATTCGGCGGTGGGTTTGTTTTCCTTGGTGACTTTGATGCAGTGGAAGGGGATGTCTTGGTTCACCACAACCTTTTGATAATCCATATGGTTTGAAATCACCGCCACGATGTCCACCGGCAAAGACCCAATCCGGCAGCGATAAAGCAGATCGTTCAGGCAATGGCCAAAGCGGCTGACCATGATCACCACTTTCATCTTGGCGGCCTCGTCATGGAACTTATAGGTCATGCCAAAGGGGGCCGCGATGGCGGCAAAGCCGTCTTGCAGCTGCGCCAGCGTTGCGCCGGTTTCGCTGGTAAAGCTGACGCGCATAAAGAAATTGCTGGTCTCGACATCATCATATTGCGAGCTGTCGGTGATATTGCCGCCATTTTCGGCAAGAAACGTCGCAATCGCGGCGACAATGCCACGCGAGGAAACACAGGTAACGGTAAGGCAATAGCGGCTCATAGACATCCCTTTTCGGACAGATTTCGGCGCAAGATCGCATGCACGCGACAGCAGGTTAAGAGCACAACCGCAGCTTTTTCTGCGCCTGCATAGCAAAGACTCTGCGGGACGGAACGCTTTGTCGCTTATCGGAAACCGGCATTGCCCTTGATTTTCCGACATTGCCGCGCAAAGGCTGGGGCAAGGCCGTGCGCGGCGCAGACAAAAGGGGCGAATCCATGACATTTCACATCGGGGCCAAAGCGGGCGAGATTGCCGAAACCGTGCTGCTGCCCGGCGACCCCTATCGCGCACGCTGGGCGGCACAGACCTATCTGGAAAATCCGGTGCTGGTGAACGAGGTGCGCGGCATGCTGGGCTATACCGGCACATGGCGCGGCCACCGCGTCACCATCCACGGCTCGGGGATGGGGATGCCGTCGCTGTCGATCTATGCCACCGAGTTGATGAAGGATTACGGCGCGCAAACCTTGATCCGCATCGGCTCGGCGGGGGCCTTGCAGCATCATGTCAAAGTCCGCGATGTGGTTTTGGCGCAGACCGCCAGCACCAATGGCTCGCCCTCGCGCAGCATTTTCCGCGAGATGAACTTTGCGCCCTGCGCCGATTTCGGGCTGCTTTCGGCCGCCCATGCCTGCGCGCAAAAGATCGGGGTGCCGGTGCATGTTGGCGGGATTTATTCGTCAGATACCTTTTACGACGAACGCCAAGACCTGTCAGATCAGCTGCAGCGCCACGGCACGCTTTGCGTCGAGATGGAGGCCGCCGAGCTTTACATGCTGGCCGCGCGCTATCAGCGCCGCGCCTTGGCTGTGCTGACGATTTCCGACCATATCCTGACCCACGAGGCCCTGCCCGCCGATCAGCGCGAAACCAGCTTTGGCGCGATGGTCGAGGTGGCGCTTCACGCCGCCTTTGCCTGATCCTGCCTTGACCTAAGCCGGCCAGGGGTGTCTTTTGCGCCAAAGCAGGAGAGAATGATGCAAAAACGGCAGCTTGGCCCGAACGGCCCCCATGTCTCGGCCATCGGGCTTGGGGCAATGTCTTTTGGCGGGCTGTTTGGCCCCACCGATGAGGGCGAAAGCTTTGCCTGTCTGGATGCGATGCTAGAGGTCGGCATTGATTTCATCGACACCGCCAATATCTACGGCATGGGCGTGTCGGAAACCGTGCTGGGCAAATGGCTGGCCAGCCGCAAACCGCAGGTGGTGATTGCCACCAAGGCCAGCTTTGTCGCCGACCCTGTGCGGCGCGTCGATAACTCGGAAGCGCATCTGCGGGCGGAACTTGAGGCCTCAATGCGCCGAATGGGGCGCGATCATGTCGAGCTGTTCTACATCCACCGCCGCGAAGCCGCGCGCCCCTTGGAAGAGGTGATCGGCACGCTGTCGCGGCTGATCGAAGAGGGCAAGATCGGCGGCTATGGCCTGTCAGAGGTCGCCCCCTATACGCTGCGCGCGGCGCATGCGATCCATCCCTGCCGCGCAGTGCAGAACGAATATTCACTGTGGACGCGCCAGCCCGAACTGGGGCTGATCCAAGACTGCGCAAGGCTTGGCGTGGCCTTTGTGCCGTTCTCGCCGCTTGCGCGGGGCATGTTGGGCGACACCGCCCTGCCCCAGCCAACCGATGGCTTTCGCGCCGCAAACCCGCGCTTTACCGAGCCGAATTTTTCGGCCAACACGCAGAAAATCAACGGGTTTCGTGCGTTTTGCGTGGCGCGCGGCTGGTCTGTTCCGGCAACGGCGCTGGCTTGGGTGCTGTCACGCGGCCCGCATCTGATCCCGATTCCCGGCACCCGCCATGCCGCACATTTGCGCCAATGGGCGCAGGCGGTGCAGATCAGCCTATCGCCCGAAGATCTGGCCGAGATCGAGCGGATCTTGCCGGTCGGCTTTGCCGAAGGCGCGCGTTACGGCGACCCGCAGCTTTTGGCGATCGAGCGGTATTGCTAACGCCCGTGGCTGCCATCATAGCCATTGGCCGCAGCGCCCTGCCAGCCTGCGGGCGGGGCTGCGGGGCGAAACACCTCGACCAACAAAGGATGGCAGGCGGCTTGATCCGAGGAATGTTCTGACGAGCAATCGCCCCCCGGACAGGCCGAAAGCCCGCCAATAAGGTCGGTATTGGCGAAAAACTCTAGATAATCGCCGACCCGCACTGGGCTGGCCTTCATGAAATATTGGCCAGTGTCGCGGGTAAAGCCCGTGCACATAAAGACGTTCAGCACATCATGCACATGCAGCTCTACCGCAGCCAAGCTAAGCCCGGTGCGATCCGCCAAGGCGCGCGTCAGGTTGGAATGGCAGCAATGGTGATACTGCCCGCCCGCCAACAGATTATGGGTATAGGGGTCGCAGCGGGTGCCGATGACGTCATGTACCGCGCCGCCAAAGCTGTCAAAACCATACCAATCAAGGCTGTCATCAGTGATCAGCGCCAGCGCGCGCAGATAGGGCAGGTTTGACCACATCCGATCCCCCGCGCTTAGGTGTGTGCCATGCAGCGCGCGGGTTTTGCCCGAGAAAAACCGCTCGGCCAGATTGTCCGCGGCCCAAAGGTTCAAATCGCCGACCTGCGGCCCGCCGACCGAGGTGATGCGGAAAAAGCAGCCCGCTGGCACATCAAAACAGGCAGCCTCGCGCGCGGGCACCAAGGTTTCCGTGATCTTGTGCCAGCCCGCGCGTGCGGCGTGATAGGGGGCAAGATCGGGCTGCGGCAGATCATCCACCGGATAGCAAATCACCGGGGCAACCGATTTGCGCGCGGCGGCATCGGCGGGGGCGCTATGGGCGGGGGTGTCGGGTTTCATCACGCTTTCCTATCAGGGGGCCGCTGGCAATGCTGTGGCGGCTTGCCTGCCGTGTCACATTCTGCGCCACAGGCCACGCAGCGATAATGCGCGGACCCAAGCCTGCGATCAAGCCGCCATTTGCAGGCGCGCGTCAGGGTCGAATTGCGTCGCGACAGCCAAAGATAGCCATAGACCGACAGCGCAAGGATAAGCAAAAGCAAAGGCATGGCCGAACCATCGCAGAGCCGCGCGCAAAGGCAAGCCCGATTACAGGATGCGCCGCGCCGCCGCGATAGAGGCCGCCTGCGACTGGGTGCGCGCGCCCAGCTTGCGTTTGACATTGTTCAGCCGGGCTTTGACCGCGCTTTCGGTGATGCCCAGCTCGATACCGATCTGACGCAGCCGCATGCCTTGCGATTGCAACTTCAGCGCTGCGATTTCGGCCAGGGTCAACTCTGGCTCGGACCCCTCGTGCAGCTGCTGCATCTGGCGCTCCAGCATCTGCAATTCGTCAGGGGTAAACTCACGATCGTCGCGGAAAAACAGACCATAGCTGCGCCGGCCGCGCTCTTGCGCCCGCACAACAGAAACCACCGCGCCATAAACAAGCCCAAAGATCGCCGCCTGCGCCAGCACCTGATGCGGATCGGGCCGCGTCAAATCGGCCAAAGCCAGCACGCCGCTGTTGCTATAGACCCAAGCAATCGCGGGATCGTGGATCAGCAATCCATGCGTCGCATAGAAATCAACCCAAAGTAGGGGCAGCTGGTTCAGCTCGACCTCGGCAAAGGAAAAGCCAACCCTCAGGGCCACATAAAAGCCCGCGGGCGCGATTGTATGAAACGCGCTTTGGATATCATTCAAGCTGGACATAATCAGGGATCACTCACCTTTTTTTGGAACGCGTGAAAGCTTGACGCAGGCGCAGACTTGAAGCCGCGCCTTAAAACACTTCACCAAAAAACTAAAATTCCAGCAGGACCCAGCCAAAATTCACAACTTAAGCGCCCCTGTTCAACGGGCTAAGCGCTGTTTGAAGCAGTTATCGCAGGGTTGCAAAGTACCTTAAATATATCCGAAAGCGCATCTGGATAGATTTTTTCGGCATCAACACCTACACCACTACACCATTGTGCAAGACCTTGTGTCACTAAAGAGAGTTTTGCTCGAAAAACACTGAAACGCCCTAAGCAGTGATAAGAATTTGATTATGCAGCAAAAAAAAGCCCGCCACAACGGACGGGCTTTCTTGAGATGTTTCGGGTTGCGATCAGACCACGCGATCGACCATCATTTTCTTAACTTCTGCAATCGCCTTGGCAGGGTTCAAGCCCTTGGGGCAGGTCTTGGCGCAGTTCATGATGGTGTGGCAGCGATAAAGCTTGAAGGGGTCTTCCAGATCATCCAAGCGCTCGCCCGTGGCCTCGTCGCGGCTGTCGATGATCCAGCGGTACGCGTGCAGCAAGGCGGCTGGCCCCAGATATTTGTCGCCATTCCACCAATAAGACGGGCAAGAGGTGCTGCAACAAGCGCACATCACGCATTCATAAAGCCCGTCGAGTTTCGAGCGGTCTTCGATAGATTGCAGCCATTCTTTTGCTGGGCGATTGGTCTTGGTTTCCAACCACGGCATGATGCTGGCGTGCTGGGCGTAGAAATGCGTCAGATCGGGGATCAGATCCTTGATCACCGGCATATGCGGCAGCGGATAGATTTTCACATCGCCCTTGACCTCATCCAAGCCGTAGATGCAGGCCAGCGTGTTGATGCCGTCGATGTTCATCGCACAAGAGCCGCAAATCCCCTCGCGGCACGAACGCCGAAAGGTCAGCGTCGGGTCGATGTCATTCTTGATCTTGATCAGCGCGTCCAGAACCATCGGCCCGCAAGCATCCATATCAAGGAAATAGGTATCCACACGCGGGTTTTGCCCGTCGTCTGGGTTCCAGCGATAGATCTGGAACTTGCGCAGATTTTTGCCCGCAGGCTTCGGCCAGGTCTTGCCGGTAAGCACTTTGGAGTTTTTCGGCAGTGTGAACTGAACCATGATCAGACCTTTCTTCGGTGCCGCTACAGCGATGCGGCTGGAATGCTGGAATAAGAACGCGAGGGGAATTCGCCCGAGCGGCGGACCACGCAATTTTGGTAAACCTGCGACGGATCGCGGCCTTGCAGATAGTCAGAGGTAATCGTGACATTGCCGCGCAGCTTTGGCTTGCCATCCGACCCGATGCCGACGCCAACCGAGCCGCGCGGCTGTTCGGCCAAGCGGGCTTGCGACAGGCATTCGCGTTCGGCCTGCGCCAAGGACACAGGGCCGCAGGCCGAAACGCAAAGCAGAACAGCAGGGGCAAAGCGGTGCATCGGCTATCCTTTCAACGCAGGCACGCCATTGGCGGCAAAACAGGCAGAGGTGGCAGGGCGCAGCGCAATCGCGCGGATCCGTGCCACGGTCAAAGACCCCGCACTGACACCAACATCGCGCGACAGCGCCTCGATCTCGGCGGGGGTGGCAGATTGAACGATGCAGCGCGTGGCTGCATCGGCTTGGGCTGCGCTTAGTTCTTGTTCAAGCACAGGCCGCACGACGCTTTCGGCCGTACGGGCAAGCACCTTATCTGCCAGCCCCTGCGGTGTGCAGGCGCCAAGCAGAACAAAACCAAGCAGAGCCAGCGCGCGCATCAGAACTTACGCTCGGCTGGCGCGATTTTCTTCAAGCTGATGCCGCCATCGGCCTCGGTCGTCAGCGGCGCGGTGTGCACGGGGCGATAATCCAGCGTCACCTTGCTGCCATCGACCCGCGCCAAAGTGTGCTTGCGCCAATTGGCATCATCGCGGGTGGCAAAGTCTTCATGCGCATGCGCACCACGGCTTTCGGTGCGGGCATGTGCGCCCACAATCGTCGCCAAAGCGTTCGGCATCAGGTTTTGCAGCTCGAAGGTTTCCATCAGATCCGAGTTCCAGACCAAGCTGCGGTCTGTCACTTTGATATCGGCCATTTTGCCCGCAATCGCCGTCATCTTTTCAACGCCTTCGCCCAGCGTTTTGTCGGTGCGGAACACGGCCGCATCGGCCTGCATGGTCTTTTGCATCTCAAGCCGCAGCTCGGCGGTGGGGATAGAACCATTGGCGTGGCGCGTCGCATCAAAGCGATCAAGCGCGCGATCAACTTCGGCGCGGTTCAGATCGGCGGGGCGTTCCTTGGGGTTCACAATCTCGCCGGCGCGGATGGCGGCGGCGCGACCAAAGACCACAAGGTCGATCAAGGAGTTAGACCCCAAACGGTTTGCGCCATGCACCGAAGCACAGCCCGCCTCGCCCACAGCCATCAGGCCGGGCACGGTGGCGTCAGGGTTTTCGGCGGTGGGGTTCAACACCTCGCCAAAGTAATTGGTCGGGATACCGCCCATGTTGTAATGCACCGTCGGCAGCACCGGGATCGGTTCCTTGTGCAGATCGACGCCCGCAAACACCCGTGCGGATTCCGAAATGCCCGGCAAGCGCAGCGCCAGCGTTTCTGGCGGCAGGTGGTTCAGGTGCAGGTGGATGTGATCTTTGTTCGGGCCAACGCCGCGGCCTTCGCGAATTTCAATCGTCATGCAGCGCGAGACATAGTCGCGTGGCGCCAAGTCTTTGTAATGCGGGGCATAACGCTCCATAAACCGCTCGCCATTGGCGTTGGTCAGATAGCCGCCCTCGCCGCGCGCGCCTTCGGTGATCAGGCAGCCCGAGCCATAGATGCCGGTCGGGTGGAATTGCACGAATTCCATATCCTGCAACGGCAGGCCTGCGCGCGCCACCATGCCGCCACCGTCGCCGGTGCAGGTATGGGCCGAGGTTGCGCTGAAATAGGCACGGCCATAGCCGCCCGTCGCAAGCACAGTCATCTTGGCGTTAAAAACGTGGATGGTGCCATCGTCCAGTTTCCAAGCCACCACGCCAGTGCATTTGCCATCGGTCATGATCAGATCAATGGCGAAATATTCGATGAAGAATTCCGCGTTGTTCTTCAGGCTTTGGCCATAAAGCGTGTGCAAAATCGCGTGGCCGGTGCGGTCGGCGGCAGCACAGGTGCGCTGCACCGGCGGGCCTTCGCCGTATTCGGTGGTATGGCCACCAAAGGGGCGCTGATAGATTTTGCCCTCTTCGGTGCGCGAAAACGGCACGCCGTAATGCTCGAGCTCGTAAACTGCCTTGGGGGCTTCGCGCGCCAGATATTCCATCGCATCGGTGTCGCCCAGCCAATCCGAGCCCTTGACGGTGTCATACATATGCCACTGCCAGCTGTCCGGCCCCATATTGCCAAGGCTGGCCGCGATGCCGCCTTGGGCTGCAACCGTATGGCTACGGGTCGGAAAAACCTTGGTTACGCAAGCGGTGCGCAGACCCTGTTCGGCCATGCCAAGCGTGGCGCGCAAGCCCGCGCCGCCTGCACCAACAACCACAACATCATAGTCGTGAACTTCATAAGGATAAGCAGTCATATCAGCCCCTTAAAGCGCGATGCGGACAAGAGCATAAAGCCCCGTCACAGCGATCACGGTGGAAAGCGAGGTCACAAAGATCACCAGCATTTTGCGGGTGGTGCCATGTGTGTAATCTTCAATTGCCATGGTCGCCCCCATGGCAAAGTGGCGCATGCCGATCACCAGCACCAGCGCCGTCAAAATCGAAGCGAAAGGATGCGCAAAGGTGGCGCGCACCGTTGCGTAATCTTGGCCCAAGGCATGGCCAACGATATAGACCCAAACCGGAATTAAGAACGCCAAGGCGACCGAAGACATCATCATCGACCAGTGATGTTCGGTTCCCGAATGGGCCGAACCCTTGCCAACAGCGCGTTTGCGAGCGGTGATATAGCGCATGTCTGCCTCCTTAAACGATCAGAATGGTGATGAAGGTCAAAACGAACGACCCGATGACAATGCCCCAACCCAGCCGCTCGGCTGTTGGAATGTCGAGCCCGTGGCCCGCGTCAAAGTAAAGGTGCCGCAGCCCAGCAAGATAGTGATACCACACCGCCCAGGCCGAGCAGGTGAACACCAGATCGCCAAACCAGCTTGTCGCCACAGCATTTGCCACTGCAAAATAAGGCTCGCTGACTGCGGCCGCCAGCAGCCACCAGACCACAAGCACCACGCCCACGATCAGCGCATTGCCGGTGATCCGTGTCAGGATCGACACGACCGAGGTCAACTGCGGGCGGTAAATTTGCAAGTGCGGTGAAAGGGGGCGTTCCACCCGCTTAATCTCGGCCATATCGGATCCCTTCGTCATAGAGCGCCCAAACTATCTGTGGGCACAGACTTATCATGCAATAATCAATAGCGCGTAAATCAGCAATGTCACCATCGCCTGTGCTGCGATTGCGAAAAACTCTTACAATCCAGCGTGATTTTATGCATTTGTGATCACGAAAAAAAATCGTGTGATCACAAAGTAAAACACATGGGACTCTCAAAGCCCCTGCGCCGCTAGATCGGCATCAAGGCCCAGTAATCAAGATCCAGCAATACTTCGGGCAGATATTTGCCATCCGGCCCGCGCAGATCACCCGCGCTGCCCTTGGTCGCAACCAAGCGCAAGCGGATCGCCCCAACGCCCGGCGCAGAGGTTGGCGCGCGGTCCAGCACCTGCGACCATGCCCGCACGGTATCCCCAGCAAAGCAGGGATTGGCATGGGCGCCCGCGTTCAGCGCCACGATCATTTGCGCATTGGCCAGCCCGTTGAACGACAGCGCGCGGGCAAGCGAGATCACATGCCCGCCATAGATCAGCCGCCGCCCATCAGGGCGCTGCGTGGCGTCGAAATGCACTTTGGCGGTGTTTTGCCACAGCCTTGTGGCCAGCATATGCTCGGCCTCTTCGATCGTCACGCCGTCAACATGGTCAATCACCTCGCCCAGCGCGTAATCGCCCCAGCGATGCGGCTCGCCACTTTGGGCGAAATCATAGCGGGTGAAATCAAGCCCCTGCGGGATCACCAGATCTTGGGCCGCAACTGTCGCCGCAAGGTCAGGCAGCACGGTCGCGGGTGCTGGCGCGTCAAGGTCGCGCTTTTTCACCATCACCCAGCGCACATAGTCCAGCACCGGTTGATTGTGCTGGTTGGTGCCAAGCGTGCGCACATAGACCACGCCCGATTGCCCGTTCGAATTCTGCTTAAGCCCGATCACCGTGCTTTGCGACCGCAGCGTGTCGCCGGGCCAAACCGGAGCCAACCAGCGCCCCTGCGCATAGCCCAGATTTGCCACCGCATTCAGCGAGACATCGGGCACGGTCTTGCCAAAGACCACATGAAAGCCAATCAGATCATCCAGCGGGCTTGCAGGCAGACCGCAAGCCTGCGCGAAGACATCAGACGAATAAAGCGCGTGGCGGGCGGGATAAAGCGCATGGTAAAGCGCGCGCTCGCCCTGCGTTACCGTGCGCGGCACCGCATGCGCGATCACCTCGCCAAGGCGATACTCCTCAAAAAACCGCCCCGCGTTTGTCTTCATCTTATCCTCTTGAACCCGTTATGCCGCGCTAGTGTTCGCCCAATTTGACCTCGGGCGTGTAGGTGCCCTCGACCTCTTTCACCACGGCTTGGCCGCAGCGCATCACGCCGCGGCTGGCGTCAAAGCTATAGGTCGGGCCCCCATGCAGGGCCCAGCCTTTGTTCAGAGCAGCCGTCACCCGATGGCAAAAGGCAGATGTGTCGTCATCGGTCAGAAATCGAAACAACTGCATGGGTTTAGCCAAACACCGGATAGCCAAGGCGCGCGTGAATCATCCCGATCACCCCCATGATCAGCACTGCCACCACCAGATGCAGCACATCAAAATAGACCGGCCCCGCTTTTGGCCGATCCCAAACCGGCTGCATTTTATTGATAAAGATCAGATCCAGCACCGCCCAAGCCAGCAGCCCGCCAAACAAGATCAGGCTGGCCAGATCGCCATTCACCAGCAAATGCGCCAGCGCCCAGGTTTTCACCCCCGACAGCATCGGATGGCGGATCTTGGCGCGCAAAGCTCCGCGCGAAAAGCCAAGGAAAAACAGAAAAATCGCCACCAACATCAACAGGTTGTTGATATGGCGCAAAAACAGCGGCGGGTTCCAAAGCTGGATCACATCGGCCGAGCGGTAGCCCACAACCATAAACACAATCGCCAAAATCGTCAGCCCCGAGGCCACCATTTTGCCGTTGTTATCGCCAAGGCTGGCGCGAAACCCAGGCGTGACGCGCTTCATCAAATGCGAATAGGCCCAAAGCAGGACCCCAACGATCAGTAGTGCCATTCAAACTCTCCCTGTCATGCCATTGCGGCAATTGCGCTGGCTTTTGCCAAAAGCGCCTCTGCCATAATGATATGCAGGTTTTCGACGATCTTTCCATCCACAACCGCAACGCCCTGGCCTGCGGCCTGTGCCTCGGCAAAGGCGGCGATCTGGCGCGCGGCAAGCTCTAGCTCGGCTTCCGAGGGCGCAAAGGCTGCGTTGGCGATCTCGATCTGCGCGGGGTGGATCAGGGTTTTGCCGTCAAAGCCCATATCCCGGCCTTGGGTGCATTCGGCCAAAAGCCCGGCCTCGTCCTTAAAGGCATTATAGACGCCATCGACGATGACGCGGCCATAGGCGCGCGCGGCCAACAAACACAGCCCCAAGCCCGCCTGCATCGGCAAGCGATCTGCGCGCATCCGGCTGCCCAATTCGCGCGCCAGATCATTGGTGCCCATCACCATGCCGGCAAGCTGCGGATGCGCCGCGATTTGCGCCGCATTCAGGCAGCCCAGCGCGGTTTCCATCATCGCCCACAGCGGCTTTTGCGGGGCAAGCCCTGCGACCGCGTCAAGTTCGGCGGGGGTGTTCACCTTGGGGATCAGCAGCGCCTCGACCTCGGCCATCGCGCCAAAACGCGCGATATCATCGGCACCCCATGCGGTATCAAGCCCGTTGATGCGCACGATGCGCAACCGCGCGCCATAGCCCCCCGCCGCCAAAGCCTGCGCCAAAACCTCGCGCGCGGCGGCTTTCTCATCGGGGGCAACGGCATCTTCCAGATCAAAGATAATCGCATCGGCGGCCAGCCCGCGCGCCTTGTCCAAGGCCCGCGCATTCGAGCCGGGGATATAAAGCACAGAGCGGACGGGATGGGTCATGATTCTCTCCAAGCAATATTCTTGCGCAAAGAGGCCGCATTTTGTCACTTTCAGCAAGAGGTGAAATGCCGCAATGCAGAAATTTCCGCACGCGCGCTTAACGATTTGCTGGGGTTCTGCGCGCAGGCTGGTCTGACCCTTTGATCGGAGCCGCCCATGGACCGCCAGCTTTTCGCCCTCTCCTTTGGTTTTTTGGTGGTGATCCTTGCCACCCATCCGGGCTGGACCAGCCCCTTGCCCGCCCTAGCCGTGCAGACCATCCCAGATCAGCTTGGCCGAGACCACCAACAGCGCCCAAGTCACAAGCCGGAAAAACAGCGCCTCGGGCAGACGTTTTACCAGCGCGACGCCGGCAAAGACTGACAGCGCGGCGACGGGCATCAGCACCAGCACCTTTTCAAGACTGGCAAGATTGACCTGCCCCAGCATATAATAGGGGATCAGCTTGATCGCATTGACATAGGTAAAAGCGATGGTCGAGGTGCCGGCAAACACCGCCTTTTGCAGCCCCAAGGGCAGGGTATAGACCTGAAACGGCGGGCCGCCCGAATGGCTGACAAAGCTGGTAAACCCCGTCACAGCCCCCCAAAACAGCCCCGGCGCGACATTGGCAGGTTTCGCCGCCGCCCCTGCCTTGACGCGAAACAACAGGTTCAGCGCAAAGATCACGCCAATCAGGCCGATCAGCACCGTCACCAAAGCCTCGGACACCAAGGTTGCGGCGAAATAGCCCAAAACCACCCCCAGCGTCATGCCGGGCAGCATGATCGCCAAAACCCGGGCGTTAAAGGCGCGGCGATAGGCGTAAAGCCCGAACATGTCAGACACCACATAGACCGGCAGCAGCAGCCCCGCCGCCGCAACCGGATGCATCACCAAGGACAAAACCGGCACCGACAGCATGCCGATCACCGGCAAGCCCCCCTTGCCCATGCCAACAAACACAGCGGCAAGCGTGGCCAAAGCCCAAAACAACGCGCCATCCATGTCGGTCTCCTTAATTTGTGGCAAAGCTTTAGCGCAAACATTGCGATATCGCCAGAGATTGCGCTTTGCCGCGCTGCGGCGGACTTGCGCGAGCCGCGCGTTAGGCTTACCAAACCCGCGATATTCACGTTCAACCCGAGGGGGGATTCCCATGGCTAGACCTAAAATCGCGCTGATTGGCGCAGGCCAGATCGGCGGCACGCTCGCCCATCTTGCAGCGATCAAAGAGCTTGGCGACGTCACTTTGTTTGACATCGCCGAAGGCACACCGCAGGGCAAGGCGCTGGACATCGCGCAATCTGGCCCCTCCGAGGGCTTTGACGCCGTGATGAAAGGCGCAAATTCCTACGCCGAAATCGCGGGTTCTGACGTTTGCATCGTCACCGCAGGCGTGCCGCGCAAGCCTGGCATGTCGCGCGACGATCTTTTGGGCATCAACCTGAAAGTGATGAAATCGGTCGGCGAAGGCATCAAGGCGCATTGCCCGAACGCCTTTGTGATCTGCATCACCAACCCGCTTGACGCGATGGTCTGGGCGCTGCGCGAATTCTCTGGCCTGCCGCACAATATGGTTGTCGGCATGGCAGGCGTGCTTGATTCGGCGCGCTTCCGGCATTTCCTGTCGGTGGAATTTGGCGTGTCGATGCGCGATGTCACCGCCTTTGTGCTGGGCGGCCACGGCGACACCATGGTGCCATCGGTGCGCTATTCGACCGTTGGCGGCATCCCGCTGCCCGACCTGATCGAAATGGGCTGGACCACACAGGAAAAACTGGACGCCATCGTTCAGCGCACCCGTGACGGCGGCGCTGAAATCGTTGGGTTGTTGAAAACCGGCTCGGCTTTCTATGCGCCTGCGACCTCGGCGATCGAGATGGCAGAAGCCTTCCTGAAAGACCAAAAGCGCATTCTGCCTTGTGCGGCCTATTGTGACGGCGAATTTGGCCTGAAGGGCATGTATGTCGGCGTGCCAACCATCATCGGCGCTGGCGGGATCGAGAAGATCGTCAACATCAAGCTTTCGGCTGAAGAGCAAGTGATGTTCGACAAATCCACCGATGCAGTCAAAGGTCTGGTCGATGCCTGCAAGGCGATTGACCCATCCTTGGCATAAGCCAACGCTTTGATCTAAAACAGAAACGCGCGCCCTAGGGCGCGCGTTTTTTAGGTTGCGGCGATCTGATCGGCCAGATAAGCGGCATCGCACCAGACACCCCAGATAAAGGGCGAGGCGCGGCTTGCCAGCCACGGCAGGCCAAGGAAATAAAGCCCGCGATGCTTGGTCACGCCGCGCAGATGATCCGGCCTGCCCTTTTCATCCAGCGCATCGACCTGCAACCAGCTGTAATCCAGCGCATAGCCCGTCGCCCAAACGATCGAGGTGATCCCCGCCTGCGCCAGATCCAAGCTGCGCAGCGGGTGGGTGACGCAGTCTGGGTTTTCCGCGAAAATCCGCGCCTCGGGTTCGGGCGGGAAATCCAGACCATGGGCGGTGACATAGGCGTCGGCCTCGTCCAAAGTCGTCAGATAATGCCGATCACCACCGGCGATATTCTCGGCCAGATCCGCCGCAATCTGCAAAACGCCGTTGTCATAGGCGCCGGTGCGGCCCAACAGCGTCATGCCGCGCGCGGCGAAAGCGCGGAAATCCACGGTATTGCCGCCATGCGCGCCGCTGACAGCGATGGTGACATGCTCCATTCCCTTGCGCCGCGCTTTGGCGTCCCAATGGCCCAAGACCCCCAGCCACCAGCAAAAATCCTTGCCGCGATAGCGGATCGGCGGGCGGTCGTGCGGACCCACCGAAAGATAAACCTTGCGGCCTGCACGCAGCAGCTCGTCGGCGATCTGCGAACCCGAGGCCCCCGCCCCCACCACCAGCACAGCCCCCTGGGGCAGTTGCGCTGGGTTGCGATAGCCCGAGGAATGCAGCTGCATCATCCCCGCCGCCGCTGGCACATCTTGCGGGATCAGCGGGCGCTGAAACGGCCCAGTGGCCGAGACAACATTGCGCGCCTCGATCACGCCTTGGTTGGTCTGCACGCGGTACCCAGCCTCGATCGCCGCGACCGAGGTCACCTCGACGCCGCAGCGGATCGGCGTTTTGGTCATTGCCGCGACTTGTTCGAAATAGGCAACCATGCGATCTTTTGGGGCAAAACTCGCGGGGTCAAGATCGGGAAAATCCAAGATCGGGAAGCGGTCGTGCCAAGCCGGACCGTTTGCCACCAGTGAATCCCAACGCTCGCTTCGCCAGCGTTCGGCAATGCGGTGACGCTCCAGCACCAGATGCGGCAAACCGCGCTCTGACAGCTGCGCGCTCATCGCAATACCGGCTTGCCCGCCGCCGATGATAAGCGTTTCGATCTGTTCCACTGACACCGCATGCTCCTTTGACGCCACGTTACGCTGTACTTAGGGCGGCAATGGGTTAGGGAAAACTATAATTTGATTCAGCCAAGCGTAGCCCAAGCTTACCCATGGCGGCCATATTTGATTAGCTAAAATGGATGCAATGCGACGAAAACCCTGTTATTGCTGAAGGTGGCCCAAGGCGGCTATCACTCATCCTGCGACATTTTGTCCACCCATCGAAAGGCTGCTGCCGTCATGGCCAATCCGCACACGCGCTATCGCAAGTTCAACACCAAAGAGACCTACCCAGAGCAGAACTTGGACAATGATCTGTGCCAAGCTGTCGCCACGCGCGGCGGGCGCACCCTGTATTTGCGCGGTCAATGCCCGCAAAACCTTGATGACGCCAAGGATATCGGCAGCCATGATCCCGTCGAGCAGACGCATAAGGTGATGCAAAACATCCGCCAGCTGATCGAAGAGGCGGGCGGCAGTATGGAGCATCTGGTCAAGGTGGTGGTCTATATTACCGATGTGCGCCACCGCGAGGCGGTTTACCGCACCATGGGCGAATATATCAAAGGTGTGTATCCGGTCTCGACCGGGCTGGTGGTCACAGCACTTGCGCGGCCAAGCTGGTTGGTCGAAATCGACGGCACCGCCGTGATCCCGGATTAAGCCATGACATTTTCTCTGATCGCACGCTGCACCACTTCGGGCCAATTTGGCATGGTGATCTCGTCTTCCTCGCCTGCGGTGGCGGCGCGCTGTGCGCATGTGCGCGCAAGCGTGGGCGTGGTGGCCAGCCAAAACATCACCGACCCCGCCTTGGGGCCTGCGGTGCTGGGTGCAATGGCCGAGGGGGCCACGGCAGAGCAAGCGGTGGCGGCACTGGCGGGGCGGGCGTTTATTGACTATCGCCAAGTGCTGGCGCTTGGCGCTGCGGGCGCGCCTGCGATCCATTCGGGCGCACAGGTCTTGGGGGTTTGGGCGGAAGCTTTGGGACCGCATTCGGCAGCGGGCGGCAATCTTTTGGCCAATGACGCTGTGCCCCAAGCCATGGTGGCAAGCTTTGAGGCCGCGCAGGGCCATCTGGGAGATCGGTTGATAGCAGCCTTGCAAGCGGGGCTTGCGGCCGGCGGCGAGGCGGGGCCGGTGCGTTCGGCGGGCCTCAAGATCGCGGATAAGCTTGATTGGCCCTTGGTCGATCTGCGCATCGACTGGCATGATACCCCGATTGCAGCATTGGCCGAGGCTTGGACCGTCTACCGCCCGCAAATGTCCGCCTATGTGCAGCGTGCCCAAGACCCGACCGAAGCCCCCTCTTACGGCGTGCCGGGCGACGAATAACGCCCTCATCCAGCGAAAGGCCAATATGCAAACACGTTTCACCTTGCGACAATTGGAATATCTGGTCGCCGTCGGGCGCTTTGGCTCGATCTCGCTGGCGGCACATCATCTGTCGGTCTCGCCGCCCTCGATTTCAAACGCCATTGCCCAGCTCGAGGCCGAATTTGGCCTGCCCGCCTTTGTGCGCAAACATGCTCAAGGCATGACGCTAACCCAAGCCGGACGCGCATTGATGGCGCAGGCGGTGCAGGTGCTGGAGGCAGCCCGCGCGCTGTCAAATCTTGCCGATCAGCACAATGGCACCGTGCGTGGCGATCTGAACGTTGGTTGCCTGCTGACCTTTGCCCAGATCATCGTGCCGCGCCTGCGCCGCGCCTTTACCACCGCGTTTCCCGAGGTGACCTTTCGCCAGTTTCAGTACCACCAAGCCGGTCTGATTGAGGCGCTGCGCGATGCAACCATCGACATTGCGATCACCTATGATCTGATGATCCCCGCCGATATGGAGTTTACCCCGCTGGCCACTCTGCCGCCTTTTGCCATGCTGCCAGCGGCACATCCTCTTGCCACACGCTCTAGCCTTAGCCTTGCCGAGCTTGCGCCCTCGCCCATGATTTTGCTGGATCTGCCGATCAGTGGCGCCTATTTCATGTCGCTGTTTGATCAAGCAGGTGTCACCCCGCGTATTGTCGAGCGTAGCCATGACATGGCGGTTGTGCGGTCGCTGGTGGGCAATGATTTCGGCTATTCCGTCGCAAATGCCCGGCCTTTTGCGCCAACGGCCCCTGATGGCAAAGAGCTGGCCTTTGTACCGCTGACAGGCGGGCTTAAGCCCGTTCGGATGGGAATTTTGTCCACCGCGGGGGGGAAATCTTCGCTAACGGTCAAGACCTTTGTCAGCCTTTGCGAAAAGATGATCGATCCGACCATGCAGGCTCAAATCTCGATTAATGCCAAGGAGTAGCGCATGCGCGACCCGCGCTATGATATCCTGTTTCAGCCGCAACAGATTGGGCCGGTGACGGCAAAGAACCGGTTTTATCAGGTGCCCCATTGCAACGGTGGCGGCTACCGCGACCCATCGGCGGCGGCGGCGATGCGGGGGATCAAGGCGCAGGGCGGCTGGGGCGTGATCTTTACCGAACAGACCGAGATGCACCATTCCTCGGAAATCACCCCCTTTATCGAGCTGCGCCTGTGGGAGGATCAAGACATCCCCTCGATCGCCAAGATGGCGGCGGCGATGAAAACCCATGGCGCTTTGGCGGGGATTCAGCTGGCTTATTCCGGTATCAATGGCCCGAATATGTATACCAAGGAAGTGCCGCTTGCGCCCTCGGCCCTGCCCATTCGCACCTTCACCAATGATCCGGTGCAGGCCCGCGCCATGGACAAAACCGACATTCGCAATCTGCGGCGCTGGTTTGTCACGGCCGCAAAGCGCAGCCAGACAGCGGGCTTTGATCTGATCTGTCTTTACGGCGCGCATGGCTTTGGCATTTTCCAACATTTCCTGTCGCGCGCCACCAATCAGCGCAGCGACGAATATGGCGGCAGTCTTGAGAACCGCTCGCGCTTTGCCCGCGAGGTGATCGCCGATATGCGCGACGCGGTGGGCGACAGCATGGCGCTGACGCTGCGGGTGTCTTTGGATGAAAGCATTGGCGCTTTGGGCTTTTCCAATGCCGAGGTGCGCGACTTTATCGCGATGAACGCCGATCTGCCCGATCTGTGGGATTTGGCGATGGGCACATGGGAAGATTGCTCTGGCCCCTCGCGCTTTAAACCCGAAGCCGCGCAAGAGGTTTGGGTCAGCGGCATCCGTGCGCTGTCCAGCCGCCCCGTGGTCGGCGTTGGCCGCTTTACCTCGCCCGATGTCATGGTGCGGATGATCACCTCGGGCACCTTGGATTTCATCGGCTGCGCGCGCCCCTCGATTGCCGATCCGTTTTTGCCGGCCAAGATTGACGCAGGCCGGATTGAAGACATTCGCGAATGTATCGGCTGCAATATCTGCATCACCGGCGACATGACCCAAGGCATGGGACGCTGCACGCAAAACCCGACTTGGATGGAGGAATGGCGGCGCGGCTGGCATCCTGAACAGATCGCCACCAAGGGCGAAAGCGACAGCGTGTTGATCATAGGGTCTGGCCCTGCCGGATTGGAAGCAGCGCTTGCGGCCTCGAGCCGCGGCTATGATGTGGCGCTTGCCGAAGCCCGCGAGGTCTTGGGCGGCCGCGTCGCCCGCGAGCGGCTGTTGCCGGGGCTGTCGGCTTGGGGGCGGGTGGCGGATTACCGGCTTTATCAGCTGCAACAACGCGCCAATGTGCAGCTTTACCCCGCCTCGGCGTTAAGTGCCGACGACATCATGGGTTTTGGCTTTCAGCATATCTGTGTCGCCACCGGTGCGCTATGGCGCGCCGATGGGGTGGCGCGCCAGCATATAACCCCGCTGCCCGCCAACCCGCGCCTGCCGGTCTTTACCCCCGATGATCTGATGCAGGGCCGCCTGCCTTCGGGCCAAGTGGTGATCTATGACGATGATCACTATTATATGGGCGGGGTGCTGGCCGAGCTATGCGCGCAAAAGGGCTGTGCGGTGACATTGATCACACCCTCGGCCTTTGTCTCGGATTGGACCGCCAACACGCTGGAACAAGCCGCCATTCACCGCCGGCTTGTCGGGCTGGGGGTGAAAATCCTGCTGAACACCGGGCTTGCGGCGATCCATGCCGATGGGGTGGAAACCAATTGCAGCTATACCGACGCCCGCGCGCGGCTGGGCTGCGATGCGGTGGTGATGGTCGCCTCGCGCATTGGCAATGACGCGCTCTACCACGCTCTGAACGCCCGTGCGGCCGATTGGGCCGATGCGGGCATCCGCTCGGTCAAGCTGATCGGGGATGCCGCAGCCCCGGCCCCGATTGCTTGGGCCACCTTTGCCGGACACCGCTATGCCCGCGAACTGGATGCGCCCGACATCGGCGACGCCTTGCCATTTCGCCGCGAAGTCACCGCATTGGCCGCAGATTAGCGCTTTAATAGCGCAAGCTATTGCTTTGGCCGCGTGATAGGCTGGCCCCACGCGGGGTTGAACCGCTGCCAGCTTTTGGCTTTACGCGAAGGACTGCGACCATGGCCAAGGGTATGAACAAACAGGGCAAATCCGACAAAAAGCCGAAAAAAGAGAAACCAAAGGTGATTGCCGCCGCCCCCAGCACCAAAAATCTGGTGGTGATCGCAGGCGTCAAGACCAAGTCCTAAGACCAAGCCCACCTCGGGCGCTGTCAGTCCTGATGCGACGGCAGTTTGCCCGAGGGCGCAAAATAAGGCCGCGTGGTGTCGCGCAGACTGGCGTCCAGCGCCTCGATCTGCAGCGCTATCGCGCCGTCTCCGGCCAAAACCAGCGTGACGGTGCCGCCGCCCTGCCCGTCTTCGGCCAAGCTGATCGACAAAAGCGACAAAACGGTGTCGCGCGCCTCGCGGTCAAGGCCCGAGGTTTTCACCGCCAGCACGCCTTCAAACACCAACAGGCTTTGCACCCGCTCGAAGCGCCGGTTTTGGGTTTTGGCGGCTTCGGCATCTTCCCAGCGAAAGCGGTTCAGCAGCAGCGCAAAGCGGCGACGGGTCTTGGCATATTGCATTTCGGTGATCGGAAACACCGCGTCCTGGCACAGCGCCGCCAGAATCGCCAAGCCTTCGCCGTCTTGCGCGATCAAGCGCAGGGGTTGGTCGCTGCCATCCTCAAAACGCGCGTCGCTCATGCCTTGATTCGCTCGATATGCGCGCCAATGCCGCGGAATTTCTCTTCAACCCGCTCATAGCCGCGATCCAAGTGATAGACGCGGCTGACCACGGTTTCGCCTTCGGCCGCAAGCCCCGCCAAGATCAAGCTGACCGAGGCGCGCAGATCCGTCGCCATCACCCGCGCCCCGCGCAGCTTTTCAACGCCTTTGACCGTGGCCGTGCCGCCATGCACCTCGATCTGTGCCCCCATGCGCAGCAGTTCCGGCGCATGCATAAAGCGGTTTTCAAAGATCTTTTCTTCCAGAACCGATGTGCCCTCGGCGGTGCACAAAAGCGCCATCATCTGCGCCTGCAAATCGGTCGGAAAGCCGGGGAAAGGCTCGGTGGTGACATCGACCGCCCGAATGCGCCCGCCCTTGCGCGAAACCTTCAGCCCCGCTTCGGTTTGCGTCACCGAGACACCCGCCTGATCCAGCTTTTCGGCAAAGGCCGCCACCAGATGCATGCGCCCGCCCAACAGCTCGACCTCACCGCCGCAGATCGCAGGCGCAAGCATATAGGTGCCAAGCTCGATCCGGTCGGTCACCACCTGATGCGTCGCCCCGCCCAGACGGTCTACCCCCTGAATCTCGATGCGGCTGCTGCCCTCGCCTTCGATCTGCGCGCCCATTTTGCGCAGACATTGCGCCAGATCAACGATCTCGGGCTCGCGCGCGGCATTGTTGATCACCGTGGTGCCCTTGGCGAGCGTGGCCGCCATCATGATATTCTCGGTCGCCCCGACGCTGGCCATGCGCAACGTCATCTGCGCCCCGCGCAGCTTGCCGCCCTTGGCCTTGGCGTGCAGATAGCCGTCTTTCAGCTCGATCTCGGCGCCCAAAGCCTCGAGCCCGTGGATGTGCAGATCCATCGGCCGCGCGCCAATCGCACAGCCGCCCGGCAAAGACACCACCGCATGACCCTCACGCGCAAGCAGCGGCCCCAGCACAAGGTTAGAGGCCCGCATTTTGCGCACGATGTCATAATCTGCAACATGGTTGATCGGCCCAAGGCTGGACAGCGCAAGCACCTTGCCCTCTTGCAGCCCCGCCACTTCGGCGCCCAAAGACTGCAAAAGCTGCGTCATGGTGGCAATATCCGAAAGCCGCGGCGCATTGGTCAGCGTCAGCGGCTCTTCCGACAGCAGCGTCGCAGGCATCAGGGTCAGACAGGCGTTTTTGGCGCCAGCAATCGGAATCACCCCATTCAGCGCGCCGTTGCCTTTAACCAAAATCGAATCCATGCCCTGCCCTACTCGTTGTCTGTGTTCAAATCGTCAGATGCTTCGGCATCCTGCGCCGCGCGTCCACGCGTTTGCGCTTTGCGTCGTGCCATATTCGCCTTTAACGCCGCTTTCAACCGCGCCTCACGCGCAGCCTCTTGGGTTTTCTTTGAATTTTCTGGTGGCTGCATCTGCGATTTTTCCAATCCTGCAACCTTCTAATACAGGCCCAGCCAAGCGTCCAGCAAACACCCGAAAAAAAGCCGCAGTTTGCACTTGCACCCCGCCAAGAATGCGTCTAATCAGCCGCCACGCAGGAAGATAAACCAGTCAACTTGCCGATAGGCGCCGCGGCAAAAGCCTTTCAGAAATGAAAAGCAACCCAGGCCAAAGCGCTGAAATAGCAGGGTTATTCCAGAACCCTCTTGCCTTGTCGGAAAGACAAGGTTACCAGCTGGAACAAAGATGCTGTGGTAGCTCAGTGGTAGAGCACACCCTTGGTAAGGGTGAGGTCGAGAGTTCAATCCTCTCTCACAGCACCAT
>CAJXWJ010000009.1 GCA_913062925.1 uncultured Pseudorhodobacter sp.
CCACACCGATGCACATGGTCGAAAGCGATCGGCGCCCCGAAGTGGCAGCCAGTTCAAGGGCGGCCGATCCGGTGATCCTTGCGCCGGACATGCCGAGCGGATGGCCCAGCGCAATCGCGCCGCCATTTGGGTTCACCCTTGGGTCATCATCGGCAATGCCAAGGGCGCGCAGGGTGGCAAGACCTTGGCTGGCAAAGGCTTCGTTCAATTCGATCACATCGAAATCGCTTTGCACAAGCCCAAGACGCGCCATCAGCTTTTGGCTTGCAGGGGCCGGACCAAAGCCCATGATGCGCGGGGCAACCCCTGCCGCAGCCCCACCCAGCACCCGCGCAATCGGGGTCAGCCCGTATTTGCGCACAGCCTCGGCACTGGCCACAATCAGCGCGGCCGCCCCATCATTGACGCCAGAGGCATTGCCCGCCGTGACCGAGCCACCCTTGCGAAACGGTGTGCCAAGCTTGGCCAAAGCCTCGATCGTGGTGGCGCGGGGGTGTTCGTCTTGCGCCACGATCAGCGCATCGCCTTTGCGCTGCGGGATGCTGACTGGAACGATTTCCCGCGCCAGCCGGCCATTGGCTTGCGCGGCGGCCGCCTTGGCCTGGCTGCGCAGCGCAAAGGCGTCTTGATCCGCGCGGCTGATGGCGAAATCTTCGGCGACATTCTCACCCGTCTCGGGCATCGACTCGACGCCGTATTGTGCCTGCATCACAGGGTTCACAAAGCGCCAGCCGATGGTGGTGTCATAAATCTCGGCGCTGCGGCTAAAGGCAGTTTCGGCCTTTGGCATCACGAAAGGCGCGCGGCTCATGCTTTCAACGCCACCTGCAATCATCAGATGCGCCTCGCCCGATTTGATCGCGCGCGCGGCCATGATCACCGCATCCATGCCAGATCCGCAGAGCCGATTGACCGTGGTGCCGCTGACTTCCTTGGGCAATCCAGCCAAAAGCGCCGACATCCGCGCGACGTTGCGGTTGTCTTCCCCCGCCTGATTGGCGCAGCCAAAGATCACATCATCCACCGCCTGCCAATCCACGCCCAGATTGCGCGCCATCAGCGCCCGCAGCGGCACAGCCCCCAGATCATCGGCGCGCACCGAGGCCAGCGCCCCGCCAAAGCGGCCAATCGGAGTGCGGATATAGTCGCAGATATAGGCTTCGGTCATGTCATACCTCGGGGACAATAAGATCAGTGACAGCGCCTTGCAGATGCAGCTTGGCCCCTGTCAGCGCTTGCAACGCCTCGATCGAGATCGCGGCCAGCTTTTCGCGCAGCACAAAGCGGCCCGCGTCGATATCAATCACCGCAAGACTCGTATAGACGCGGGTGACACAAGCCACCCCAGTCAAAGGCAAGGTGCAGCGGTCAAGCAGCTTGGGTTTGCCGTCTTTGGTCACATGTTCGGTGATCACCGCCACCCGCTTGGCGCCATGCACCAGATCCATCGCACCGCCCACCGCAGGCACGCCCTTGGGGCCTGTGGACCAATTGGCCAGATCGCCATTTTCCGCCACCTGATAGGCACCAAGGATCGCAACATCCAGATGCCCGCCACGCACCATGGCAAAGCTATCGGCATGATGAAAGAACGCAGCCCCCGGCTTTAGCGTCACCGCCTTTTTGCCGGCGTTGATCAGATCCCAATCTTCTTGCCCTGCGGCAGGGGCCTCGCCAAAGTTCAGGATGCCGTTTTCGGTGTGAAAAATCGCCTCGCGGCCAGGAGGCTGGAATTTCGCCACCATTTCGGGAAAGCCGATGCCAAGATTGACATAAGCGCCGTCTTCGATGTCTTGGGCTGCGCGCCAGGCAATCTGGGCGTTGGAAAGTTTATCGCTCATGCGTAGACCGCCCCCGAACGGTTCAAAAGTTCTTCTTGCTGCGGTTCCCTGACTTCGACGAGGCCCTGCACAAAGATGCCCGGCGTGATCACGGCTTCGGGGTCAATCTGCCCCGCTGCCACGATGCGGCTGACCTGCACGATGGCCACCTTGGCCGCCATGCACATCAGCGGGTTAAAGTTACGCCCCGCCGCGCGATAGGTCAGATTGCCCATGGTATCGCCCAGGTCTGCCTTGATCAGGGCAAAGTCGGCCTTCAGCCAGCGCTCTTGCACATAGGACCGGCCCTCGAACACTTCGACAGGCTTGCCCACCGCAAGATCGGTGCCAAAGCTGGAGGGGGTGTAAAACGCAGGAATGCCCGCACCGCCTGCACGAATACGCTCGGCCAAGGTGCCCTGCGGCACCAGCTCCAGCTCGATTTCGCCGGCAAGATAGGCTTGGGTGAACACCACCGGATCGGCCGAGCGCGGGAACGAGCAGATCAGCTTTTTAACCATCCCCGCTTCGATCAAGGCCGCAAGACCGATATGGCCGTTGCCTGCATTGTTGTTCACCACCGTCAGGCCCTTGGGATGCCCCGTTGCGCGAAAGCGGTCGATCAGGGCGTGGATCAGCTCGATCGGTGCGCCAGAGCCGCCAAAGCCGCCGATCATCACCACCGCCGCGTCGCCTATTGCCGAAACTGCCGTCGCCAAATCGGGAATCGTTTTGTTCATCTTGCCCTCCGTATCTGCTGGCAGGGATATGCGAGCCACGCGCTTGCGTCCATGCGTTATGAGCGATATACAATATATGTTGACATATCGCACGGATTGCCATGACCATTTCAGAGCGCGACATCATGGGCGGGCTGGCCAAGGGCTTGGCAGTGATCGAAACCTTTTCGGTCGAGCGGCCGCGCCAAAGCATTGCCGAGGTCGCGGCCGCCTGCGGTCTGGATCGCGCGACCGCACGGCGCTGCCTGCTGACCTTGGCCAAGCAGGGCTATGCCGATTATGATGGCAAGTTCTTTACCCTGACGCCGCGGGTGCTGCGGCTTGGCACCGCCTGCCTTGCCACCATGCCGCTGCCGCAATTGGTGCAACCGGCGCTGGACCGCATTTCTGACGCGCTTGGCGAAAGCTCTTCGGTCTCGATCCTCGACGGGGGCGAAATCGTCTATATCGCGCGTGCGGCGCAGAAAAAGGTGATGTCGATTGCGCTGATGCCAGGGTCGCGGCTGCCGGCCTTTTGTACTTCGATGGGGCGGGTCATGCTGGCGGCCCTGCCCGAGGCCGCGGCCGAAGCGATTTTGACAGCCGCACCGCGCCCAGCGCGCACGCCTCTGACACTGACAGAGGTGCCGGCGATTATGGCCGAACTGGCACGGGTGGGCCGTCAAGGCTATGCCGTGATCGACCAAGAGGTGGAACTTGGGCTATGCTCGATTGCGGTGCCGCTGATCAATGCACGCGGAGGCGTTGTGGCCGCGCTAAACTTTGGCTTTGCCGCCCTGCCCGAGGTGCAAGCCACCGCCACAGCACAGCATTTGCCGCTGATGTTACAGGTTCAGGCCGATATGCAGCGCGTGCTGCGCTAAGGCGAGACTTAAAGCTTAGGCAAATCGGCCTTGATGTGTTGATAGGCGGCATTTTCGGCATCTGCCAAGGCCTGCTTGGGCGCTTTGCCTTCAAACACCGCAGCAAAGATTTCTTCGCCCAAAATCCGTTCAATATCGACATAGGCGCGCACCGGCGGGCGCGACCAGGTGTTCAATTCATTGCGCCGCGCCATGCGGTCAACGAAACTGACGATGGGCGACGAGGCCATAGCTTCGGGATCGGCGCAAACCGAAAAGCGCGGCGCGACCGGAAAGCCGTTGCGGACATGGGCCTTCATCGCCTCGGGCGAGGCCATCCAGGCAATGGCGTTCAAGATCTCGCGCTTGCGCTCTGCGGTGACATAAGACGGGATGGTCAACAAAAACCCGCCAACCGGCGCCGTCACTTGCCGCCCCTTCAACACCGGCGGCGGCAGATAGGCGACGCGACGTTTGACCTTCGAGGCAAGCTCGTGTTCCAACTTGGCCGCGCGCATGGTCCAAGCATAGCTCATCGCGGCATGGCCCGCCATAAAGCAATCCAGATTGGCCTCGCCGTCAAACCTCTCGACCCCAGGGGGCGAGACTTCCCGCAGCTGACGCATATAATCAAGCGCGGCCAATCCCTCTTCGCTGTTGATCTTCAGCCGCAGGTTATCGGGATCAAAGCCATCTTGCCAATTCTCGGTCTTGCGCGGAATCTCAATAATCGAGCCCTGCGAAGAGGCCAGAAAAAACATGAAACTATGCGCAATCGGCATGCCGCGCGCACCATTCCAAGAGATGCCGTATTGATCTTTTTCGGGGCGATGCAAATGCCGCGCGGCGGCGATGGTATCATCAAAGCTATGCGGGAAAGCCAATGCGGCCTGTTCAAACAGATCCTTGCGCGCAGCTAGAATTTCAATCGTGCAATAGATTGGAATGCCATATTGCTTGCCCTTCCAACGCCCCGTGCTCCAAACCGAAGGGTGGAAATCCAGCGGGTTGATCGCAGCACTTGGCAAAATCTCGTCCAAGCTGGCCAAAAGATCCTCATCGGCAAACCGCCCCAGCCAAGGCATATTCAGCGCCACCACATCATAGGCGGTCGAAGGGTCGGTCAACGCCAGCTTGGCCTGTTCATAAAGCGCTGGCAGCGGGCGCAGATCAAAGCTGCTTTTGCGGCCAATATCGTTGCGAAAATCCGACCACATATTGCGCATCGAGCCAAAGTAATTGTCGTCATGCAGCAAGAAATGCAAATTGCGCAGCGTCGAAGAGCTGATATCGCCGCCCTGAACCGGCGCGATGATATGGGCAGCAAAGTAAGAGCCGCCAAAGTAATACTCATCGGTTTCAGCCCCAGAACGCAGGCCAAAGGTCTTGGCCAGATGCGCCTTGATCCGGCTGGCATAGGCGATAAAACTTTCGATCAACTGCGCCGAGGGGGCCAGAAATCCGGTTTTATGTTTGGGTCCGCGCGGCACTTTCACGATCAGACCGTCATCGATCATCTTGACGATCATGCGGTTTCCGGTGCCGTAGCTGGCCTGAGAAAGATCAATCAAGCTACTGATATCAAGAGGTTTTTGCTGCAAGTGGCTATCGACCAATTCCAGCACAATGTTCCAATAAGGGTCCGGCTTTGCGCCCTGCAAATCCTGATCAAACGGTGCGCGGATGCCGCGCAGAAAGTCGATGATCCGCGACAATTCGTGATCTGAAAGCGTGGTATTGCCCCTTGTCATACCCCTGTCTGGTCCTTTCAGGCCAGATCACCCTCGACGCCAGCGGTGCGCATCCAGTCGAACAGCGCAAAAAAATCCTGCTGCGCATAGCCCGCATTGGCAGCCGATATATATTGCTGCAAGATCATATTGGCCGCGAACATCGGGATCTGCTTGGCCCGCCCTGCATCGGTGATCAAGGTGAAATCTTTCATCATCTGGGTAACCGAAAAGGCTGGGCTGAAGTCCATCATTTCGATCATCTCTTTCTTGTAGCTGATCAGCGGCGAAGCGACAGCACTTTCAGAGATCACCTGCATCATATCTGCCGCGCGCAAACCGCCAGCCTCACCCAAGGTCAGCGCCTCTCCCAAGATCGCAGAAGTTGCCCCGACCAGCGTGTTCAGCACCAGCTTCATGTAGCGTGCCTCTTCGCCCGCCCCAAGAAAGAATTTCCGCGAGCAAAGCAGATCAAGCGTCTCGCCCATACTCGCCCAAGACGCCGCATCGCCAGAAGCCAAAACTGTAAGCTTGCCACTGCGGGCCAAAGCCGTGCTGCCCGAGACCGGACAGCGCAAATACCCGACCCCGCGCGCGGCAAGTTCCACCGCAACCTCTTGCGACAGTTGTGGCGAGACGGTGCTCATCTCGACAAAGATCGACCCGGGCCGCAGGCTGTGCAAAAACCCCTGCGCGCCACCGCCAAACACCAAAGCGCGCAGCACATCATCATTCGGGATTGTGGCAAAGATCACTTGGCATTGTTCGGCAAGCGCCCCGGCAGTTAGCGCGATCCCTGCCCCGCGTGCCACCAGACTGGCGCGATTTTCCGCCAAGGGGTCGCAGACGGTGACCGCATAGCCGGCCTCCATCAATCGTGTCGCCATCGGATTTCCCATTTTCCCGACACCGATCCAGCCATATCTGGACTTCATTTTCTGTGTTTCCACAGGACAGTCTCCGCCAATTGCGCCCGTTTCATCGACCTTAGACGAGCTGCGGGCGCATCTTGGCGCAAAATAGTCCAGAATGGACAAAACAGACCTCCAGCCGCGCGGCGAGTTTGCTAGCACTCGTTTAAACACATCGGCTTACAGCGATTGGACTTGAACGCGGCTTGCGTCATGACATCGGGGCCAAGACACATCATTCTGAAAGGATCCCAAAATGAGAGCAGTTCGTTTCCACGGTGCGCGCGACATTCGTGTTGAAGATGTGCCGGCTCCGTCAGGCGTGTTGCTGCATGACGATGTGCTGGTTGAACCCTTTGTGACCGGCATCTGCGGCACCGATCTGCACGAATATATCGCCGGGCCCATCGTCACACCGTCAACGCCGCATGTCTATACCGGTGCCACCAACCCGCAAATTCTGGGGCATGAGTTCTCGGCGCGGGTCAAGGCCGTGGGTTCGGGCGTCACCCATGTGAAACCCGGCGACCGCATTTCGGTGCAGCCTTTGCTGTTTCCGCGCGACGATTACTTTGGCAAGCGCGGTCTTTACCATCTGTCGCCAAAAATGGGCTGCGTCGGCCTGTCTTGGGCTTGGGGCGGCATGGCGGAATTGGCGGTGATCAAGGATTACAACGCCCAGCCCGTGCCAGACACTCTGACCGACGAGCAGGCCGCGATGATCGAACCTGCCGCCGTTGCGATGTATGGCATTGATCGCGGTGGCGTGACGGCCGGATCGACGGTCTTGGTTTCGGGTGCAGGGCCGATTGGCGCGCTGACCGTGCTGGGGGCAAAGGCCGCCGGCGCTTCGGTGATTATCGTGTCGGAACCAAACCCGAACCGCCGTCGCATCATCGCCGAGATCGCGCCCTATGCCGTTGTTGTGGACCCAAAAACCCAAAACCTGCTCGAGATCGTTGCCGATTTGACCGAAGAAGGCGTGGGTGTCGATGTGGCGCTTGAATGTGTTGGCATGGAAGCCTCGCTGAACGCTTGCGTTGACGCGGTGCGGCGGCAGGGCAAGGTTGTGCAAGTGGGCTTGCACATCAAACGCGCCAGCATCGACGCGATGCAATGGGCGCTGAAAGACATCACCGTCGAGGCGACATGGTGTTATCCGGTGCAAATGTGGCCGCGCATCGCGCGTCTGATCGCTTCGGGCAGCTTTCCGGTGGAAAAGGTGATCACAGCGCGCATTGATGCCGCCGATGTCGTGGCCAAAGGCTTTGAGGCCTTGCTTGATCCGGCAGGCAACCACCTTAAAATCATCGTGCGCACCTGAACGGTCGCAGCATTCAACGTCAGGACAACCCATGACTTCGGTGTTTCAAAGCCGCTTTACCTACCAAGGATCGCCCGCGCGGGTGGTCTTTGGCGCGGATGCCTTTGCGCAGGTGGCCGCAGAGGTTGACGCGCTGGGGGCTGCCCGCGCGCTGGTGCTGACCACCGCCGAACAGGCCCAGACCGGCCGCGCGCTGGTGGCAGCTCTGGGGGCGCGGGCTGTGGGGCATTTTGCAGGGGCGGTGATGCATACGCCTGTGACTGTGACCCAGCAGGCGATGCAAGCTTTGGAAAGCGTGCAGGCCGATGTGCTGATCGCCATTGGCGGCGGGTCTACCATCGGTTTGGCCAAGGCGCTGGCTTTGCGCAGTGGTCTGCGCCAGATCGCCATTCCCACCACCTTTGCCGGATCAGAGGCGACGCCGATCCTTGGCCAAACCGAAAACGGCGAAAAAACCACGATGACCGAGGCGCGGCTGCGCCCCGATGTGATCCTTTATGATCTGGCTTTGGTGAAAACCATGCCGCCCGCACTTGCGGTCAGCAGTGCGCTGAATGCGCTGGCCCATGCGGTCGAAGGGCTTTACGCCCAAGACCGCAATCCGATGACCAGCCTGATGGCTCAAGAGGGCAGCCGCGCCTTGATCTCGGCGCTGCCGCGTCTGAAAGCTGATGCCAGCGACCTGACCGCTTGGGCCGAGGCGCAATATGGCGCTTGGCTCTGTGGCACGGTTCTGGGGCAAGTTGGCATGTCGATCCATCACAAGCTCTGCCATGCTTTGGGCGGCGGGTTTGATCTGCCCCATGCCGACACCCATGCGATCTTGTTGCCGCATGCGGTGTCTTATGTCGAAGCCGCAGTGCCCGAGTTGTTGCAGCCGATCGCGGCTATGACGGGGGCTGCAACGGCGGCGCTGGGCTTGCAGGCTCTGGCCAAATCGCTTGGCGCGCCAACCGCCCTGCGCGCGCTTGGGCTGACCGAGGCCGATCTGGATCGCGCCACAGCGCTTGCCACCGCGCGGCCCTATTGGTCGCCCAAACCCATCGAGGCAGACGCAATCCGCGCCCTGCTGTCCCGTGCGCTGGATGGCGCGCCTGCCCAAACTTAAGGATCCTGCGATGACCCAAGACCGCGGCTATTTCAGCGAAGAAACCTCTGCGCAGGCGGTGATTGCCCGCAATGCGGCCTGCCCGAACCCGCGTCTTGCGCAGGTGATGGAGGTGATTACCCGCAAGCTGCACGAGGCCGTCAAAGAGATCGAGCCCAGCGAAGCCGAATGGATGCAGGCGCTGCAATTCCTGACTGCCACGGGGCAGATCTGCAACGATTGGCGGCAAGAGTGGATCTTGTTTTCCGATATCATGGGTGTGTCGATGCTGGTCGATGCGATCAACCACCGCAAGCCCGATGGCGGCTCGGAGAACACCGTTCTTGGCCCCTTTCATGTGGCTGATGCGCCTGAAATGCCGATGGGTGCCAATATCTGTCTGGATGGCAAGGGCGAAGACATGGTGGTGTCAGGCTATGTGCGCGACACCCAAGGCCGCCCGCTTGCCGGAGTGCGGATGGATGTCTGGCAGGCCAATGACGAAGGCTTTTACGATGTGCAACAAAAGGGCATTCAGCCCGATTTCAACCTGCGCGGCGTGTTTGTAACCGGCGCGGATGGCCATTACTGGTTCAAAGCCGTAAAGCCCAAGTTCTATCCCATTCCCGACGATGGCCCCGTGGGCAAGCTTTTGGCCGCTTTGGGCCGCCACCCGTATCGCCCCGCACATCTGCATTTCATCGTGCAGGCCGACGGGTTTCAGACCCTGACGACGCATATCTTTGATCCAAATTGTCCCTATATCACCTCGGATGCGGTGTTTGGGGTCAAAGAAAGCTTGCTGGCCAATTTCCGCAAAGTCGAAGATGCCGCCAAATCCACAGCCATGGGCTTTACCGCAGATTGGTTCTGGGCGGTTGATTTCGATTTCGTGCTGGCCCGCTGACCCAAGCCGATGATCGCCCTGCGCCTTGCATTTTCTGATCCGTCTCAGGCCAGCGCGCGTGCCCTGTATTTTGATGCCCATCGTCAGTATTTGCGCAGCACACCGCTGCGCATTTTACTGTCTGGTCCGGTCGCCTCGGAACCAGGCCAGCCGATTGGCGCGCTGATTGTGGCTGAAGTGGAAAACCTGCAAGAGCTGTACGATTTTAGCAAAGCAGATCCCTTTGTGCGCCACGCGGTCTATGGCGAGGTAAAGATCCTGACTTGGTCGCTTAGTCTTTCAGCCTTAGCAGGGTTACCAATCGCTTAGACCTCAGCCTGGCTGATCGTAAAAACCCTAATAGCACAGCGCGGACAAACTCTGTTGCCCGCGGCCAATCCTTAGACTACACCCTTGGTTGTTCATAACTACATCCATTGGCCAAGACTATATGCTCAACAGCGCAATAAACCGCATTTGGACAGGCAAACCAAAACTCTCGATTGTTTTTTGGCTTTGCTTTTTGCTGGTCTATGTCATCGGAACTCTTGCAATCCTTTCGATACTTATTCCAGATCTGGATGCGGTTGTGGAAAACGAAAGCTTTGGCACTGGTGTTGCCTTCAAGCTCAGTTCGATCAGGGTGACAATTATTTTAATAACCATGACAACCTTCCCCATCTTGCTGTGGAAGAAACGTGATGTTGCCCTGACTTTCCTGAAAGTTACCACCGCTTGGGCGGTTACGATGTATATCGACGACTATCTGATCCTTTATGACATCGTGAAATACCCTGATTTAACAATCGTGAAAATCGTTTTTGCCCTTCGGCCCTTTGTAATCACAGCTTTGGCTTGGATGTGCCTTGAACTTCACTTCAGAGCAAAGAATGGCTACTGAAACATGAAAAGAAAGCTGGATGACGAAGAATATCAGGCCTTGCTGAACATGTTTGGCAAAGAGACCCTGAGCATCAGGCGCACCGCAAGTCAGGGTGCGCTGTTCAGGTTTTCCTTTTACCTGATCAACAGCTATGCTCTGCTTATTCTTGTCACTTACTTTTTGATTTCAAATTATTTTACTGGCGAAATCAATCCAGTTATACTGGAAAACAATTATGTAGAGCTTTTGGCCAGAAGAGCATTTGCCTTTTTCTGGATCATGTCAGCGTTCAATCTGTCGTTTTATTTCGGCGTCAGCTTTCGCTTTGTGACTTCGGTGGTGCTGATGTACACGGTCAACGCCACCTTTGATCAATTCCTCATTATGTATGACCATTACAACGTGGTAGATATTCCTATGTTTTCAGCGTTTTTCTTCAGCCGCCCGATCTTGATCTTGGCGCTGATACTTGCGCTCAAATCCTATAAGGATGAATAGCGCTTGCGCGAGGCTGTGCAGGGTTTCCAGACTTTGCACGGATCGGATCTGACAAAAATCCGCGACAAACCATTGCTGCCGCCAAGGCCTCTGGCTTATGGATTTGCCGCGGCCCGGTTGCGCAGGGTGGAATAGACCACCGCTGCAATCAGGATTAGCGCGCCTTGGAACACATATTGCCAGGTCTGCGACAGGCCAAGGAAAGCCACGGCATTCAGCACCTCCATCAGTAAGATCGCCCCCATCACTGTGCCGATAAAAGTGCCACGCCCGCCCTTAAGGCTGGTGCCGCCCAAAACCACGGCGGTGATGCTGGACAGCGTGTAGTTTACGCCTTGTTGCGGATCGCCAACGCCGATTTGCGCCATCAACATCACTGCCCCCATGGCGGTGAACAGGGCGCTGCCCAGGTAGCCCAGAATATACATTCGGTCGATATGAACTCCAATCCTGCGCGCAGACTCCTCATTTGATCCAACCGCCCGCAGCTGCCAGCCCAGACGGCGTTGACGCAGCAGATATTCCCCGCCCAGCGCCACCGCCACCAGCACAATAAAGGCGACAGGGATCGCGCCGAATTCCCAAGTGATCCAAGCTACAACCTCGCTATTGATATAGCCATCCGGCCCATTGCGCAGCAAAAAGCTACAGCCTTGCAGGCCGATATACATCGCCAGGGTCGCCGCAATCGGGGTGAAATTCGCAAAGCGGATCAGCACGCCATTGATAAGCCCCACACCAACACCCGCCGCCAGCATCAAGGCAAATCCGGCAAGGATCATCAGCCCCGACTGGCCATCATTGATAAAGAAAGACGCCACAACCACCATAAAACCGGCCAAAGGCCCTACCGAAAGGTCAATCCCGCCCAGCAGCAGGGCAATGTTCTGCCCCATCGCGATAAAGCCCAAAGCGGTCGCCAGCATCAGCATATTGGCCACATTATAGGCCGACAGAAAATGCGTATTCTGGCTAAAGCCGTAAAGCCCCAGCAGCACGATCACCACCGCCAGCGGGATCACCGGCGCGTTGTCGGTTTGCACAAAATGTCGCCAGCCGCTGCGCTGGGCTGCGACCTGATCTTGGCGCACTTCGGCATGGCTGCCCGCCGAGACGGCTGCCGCAACAATTTTGGCTTCCGTCACATCCGCGCCGGTCAAAGTCGCCACCACCTTGCCGCGCGACAGCACGATCACGCTGTCACACAGCCCTTCAAGTTCGGCGGCATCCGATGAATTAACGATCACCGGCGTGCCTTTGGACGAGACATCGCGCAAGATCCGGTAAATCTCGGCGCGCGCGCCAACATCGACGCCTTGGGTAGGCTCGTCTGCAACGATCAATCCGGGCTGCGACAACAGCGCCCGCGCCATCACCACCTTTTGCTGGTTGCCCCCCGACAGTGAGGCTGTCGCAGCCTCGATCCCCGGGGCCTTGACCGCCAGGGCCTGAAAGGTTGCCGCAACCTCTTCCAATTCGCGCTTGCGGTTGACAAAGCCAAAGCGCGCAAAGCCACTGAGCGCCGCAAGCGAAGCATTCTCGCGGATGGTCAGCCCCGAAGCCAGACCCTCGGCCTGACGGTCCGACGGCATAAAGGCGGCTTTATGCAAAATCTCTTGCGATGTCAGCACGCTGCCGGTCAGCTCGACCTCGCCCTGCCAAGGCAGCAATCCCGCCAGCGCCCGCATCAGTTCAGACTGGCCATTGCCCGCAACCCCCGCAACGCCCAGAATTTGGCCGCGTGCAACGTCGAAACTGATATCCTTGAACTGCGGGCCGCTGAGATGGCGCACCGAAAGATTAATCTCGCGGCCTGTCTCGTCGGCCTTGGGCGGAAAGGTCGATCCCAAAGCCCGCCCAACGATCATGCCCAGCAGATCCTGATCGCTGACATCGCGCACCAGCGCCTCGCCGCGTTTACGACCGTCACGCAAAACCGTGACGCGTTGCGCAATCTGGCGCACTTCGGCCATCCGGTGGGTGATATAGATCACAGCCGTTCCCGCCGCCACCAAATCGCGGATGCGTGCGAACAACATATCGGTGGCATCTTGATCCAAAGAGGCCGTCGGCTCGTCCAAAATCAGCACACGCGGCTTGATAGCCAAGGCCTTTGCGATTTCCAACAAGGCCAACTGCGCCACGCTAAGGGTATCGGCGCGGGCTTCAAGCGGCACATGCAGGCCAACACCGTCAAGTAGCGCGCGCCCTACGCTTTGGGCAGAGGTCCCTTCAAACAGCGCATCAGGCAAAGCCACGCGCAGGTTTTCCAGCACCGAAAGATCGCTTAAAACGGCCGGATGCTGAAAGGCAATCGCGATGCCAAGGCTGGCCGAAATCTCGGGCGTCATCGCCGCAATTGGCTTGCCCATCACCTCGATCTGGCCGCGTGTGGGTTTGAACACGCCCTTGATGATATTCATCAAAGTGGATTTGCCAGCGCCGTTTTCGCCCAGCACTGCATGGACCTCGCCAGCATGAAAGGCGACACTGACATCGCTTAGGGCGGCGACACGGCCAAAGGATTTAGAAATAGTGCCAAGGCGCAGCACAATATCGCTGTTTGACCCCGTTGCGCCGGTCTTTGTTTGATCGCTTGGCACTTGCGCATCCCGTCTTGTTATATCCGCCGCTTCGAAAAACGCGGCTCGAGGCAAAGCGCCCCAAGCCGCGTTAGGCTTATTTATTGACCGCAGCCGCCTGATCGTCGCCCGACATTACAGCCGAAAGATAGATCGAACCGGGAAGATCCTTGCGGCACTGCACCGCACTTGGCGAACCCGAAACCGAATCTTCAAACACAGGTGCCTTGAAGATCTTTTCGGATGGCAAGGTGCCCCCTGTGGCCGAGGCTACAGCCCACTGCACTGCCAAGCGCACGTTGTCATTGCCAGTGGCAACGGTGAACAGCTTAAAGTCTGGATTGGCTCCGTGGTTGTCTTCCCAGAAACAGCCCAACGAGTTACCGTCCGAGGTTGCAATCGCAGGGATCGAGCGGTTGAACTTGCCAAAGGTCGGCAGCGCGCCTACCAGCGACGGGCCAAAGTCAGAAACGATCACATCGATCTTGTCATTCTTTGCGATTTCAGCCGACAAAACCTGCTGAGTCAAAGCCGGATCCCAATTGGTAACGGCAAAGGGCTCTGGGTTGATGAAGACGTATTTATCGTCCAAGATCTGCTTCATGCCAGCCAGTTCGTCGGTCCCTTGGCTGTTGCCAGCAGGGCCGCTGAGGAACAAGACATTGCCGCCATCGGGAAGGATCGACTTGATCCAATTGCCCCAGCTTACGCCATCATCAACAAAGGAAGAGCCGACGAATTTGGTGTAATCCTTGCCCTCTTCGCCGCCAACAACAACCCGGTAAGGCACAACCACAGCGCCAGCACCAAAGGCGCTTTTCAGCGCGGGCAGTACGGCTGGGCCGGCATCGCCAAAGACCACAAGCGCGTTGACGCCTTTGGCCGCCATGCCCTTGATATCCGAAATGGCTTTCTGGGTGTTGCCCTGACCGTCAGCATATTGATAATCGGTGATGCTTGGGCAAAGGGCGGCTTCAGCCGCGCCCGAAGCCGTGGTCACCAGACGCCAGCTGTTGCCGCCGTAGCCGTCGAGCAGCGCGAGCGAGGCTTGGTTTGGGCCGCACCAAGATGGCACTTCGGCCTGAGCAGCGCCAGCAACGGCGAGGGTCATCAGCGCCGCAGCAAGGGCGGTTTGCCCCTTAAGAGACGTAAGTTTCATTGGTTTCCTCCAGATTAGAGTGTGTGGACAGTTTCTTATTCTTGTTCGGCAAACGGATCGAATGGATCCCAATGCCAAATCCAAGCGCCAAAGCTTGAATGATGGTCTGAGCCGAATAGGGAACCCCTACCGCGTAAGAGAACTGGCTCAGTTGATTGAGAAAAAGCGCGGCAATCACGGTGGACACAGGAAATCCGCGCCCGCCCAGCAAAGAGGTGCCCCCCAGCACCACCACAGCCACCGACGGCAGCAACAGTGGGTCACCCTGAAAAGCGGTTGGCTGGGTTGTCAGCCCCGCAATCAAGATGCCAGCCAAGCAATACAGCAGCTGCGCAAAGACATAGGCCAGCATCTGATAGCGCCGCACCGGCAAGCCGATGGTGGCGGCCAGCGCAGGGCTGGCCCCCACCGCCTCGAACCGGCGGCCCATAACGGTTTTCTTCATGATCAGCGCCACCACGCCAAGGGCGACTGCGGCAAAGACCACCGCATTGCCGATGCCGAACAGGCTGCCGCCGGCAATAGTGGCCAGCAAATCCGTGGTGATCCGCGGCACCCCACCCGAGACCGCAAAGACGCCGCCATAAATCAGCGCATTGACCCCAATGGTGGCCACAATGGCGTTCAGCCGCATATAGCCCACCAAAAGGCTGTTGCAGACCCCGATCAACAAGGCACAGCCCAGCGCAATCAGGATTGCGGGCAGCAGTTGCGCGTCATCGCCTGCGGGGTAATGCGTCACCAGCACCACCGACAGCGACACCCCGCCCGCAACCGACAGATCAAAGCCGCCCTGTTGCACCACCAACATCTGGCCCAAGCCCACAATCGCCAGCACAGAAGCAAAGGGCAAACTGCCCGCCAGCGCCCCAGAAGATACGCTGGAAGGCGCGAAGACCAAGCACAGCACAACCAAGATCAGCGTCGCTGCGACAATGGTTATAAAGCCCTTTGCGAAGGCGATCGGGAACACCTTACCCTCTTGGCGGATCGAGGCTGGTTGGCGTGGAGTCATCTGCCGTCTCACTTTTGCCTTGCGGGGATTTTCAGGAAATCTCGAGCGTCACTTTCACGGCCTGATCGGCTTTCTTGCCAAGCTCATAAGCCGCGGCGGCGTCCTTTAGGGCAAAGCTGTGGGTCTGGATTGGCGACAGATCAATGCCAGTACGCTCCAAGAACCGGATCGCCGCAGGCCAGACACCAGGCGAGCCGATGCAGCCGCGCACGGTCAGATCCTTAATCTGGATCTTGCCCAGCTCGACCGGAAACTTTTGCCCGATATTGATGCCCACCATCGACACCCGACCTTCCGGGCGGGCATAGTCAAAGACATTGGCCAAAGAGGCCGCATGGCCTGCGGCTTCCACCACCAGATCGGCGCCGCCCTTGGTCATCTCGGCCACCGCCTCGACCGCATCGCCCGCCGCAGGATCAATCACCCCATCCGCCCCCAGACGCAGCGCAATCTCGCGGCGCAGCGGCACAGGATCGACCACGATCACCCGCGCGCCCATCCCGATAGCGGCCGCGGCCGAAACCAGACCAATCGTGCCGCCACCCGAAATCACCACGGTTTCCGCAGCATTGGTGCCGCCGTTGCGCATCACCGCGTAATAGCCGCAGGTAAAGGGTTCAATCAGCGCAGCCTTGGCATCATCGACGCCGTCAGGCAGCTTGTGCAGCCATTCGGGGCGGGCGGCAAAGAACTCGCGGTTGGCACCGTTCATCGAAAAGCCAAAATGGTGGATGCGCTCGGGCGTCTTGATCACGCATTCGCCAACCACGCGGTCGCCCTTGGCCAAGCCCGTGACATTGGCACCAACCTCGACCACCTCGCCCACCCATTCATGGCCGGGCGTGACAGGGTAAGAGATCGGAATGATATATTGCCCCGCCAGCAATTCGTAATCGGAATGGCAAATCCCGACACGGCGCGATCGGATCATCACCTCATTGGCGGTGATCGACGGCATTGGCTGATCAACCACCATCAGCGACTTTGGTTCTGCGAAAATCAGGGCTTTCATTTCGGCTTCCTTACAACACAGGTTCCAGTTTGCCGCTGAGGGCGGATTTGAACACCGCTTCCAACAGGGCGATATTGTTGACCAGATGGTCGGCAGTGATCTGATAGGTTTCACGCCCCCGCACGGCGCGGGCAAAGGACACAAGGTTGTCTTTCACCGGTTCTGCCTTGCCCACCTCGACCGTGGTGATCGGCCCACCTGCCATCGCAGAGGTCACGATCCAGCCATCGGGGGCCTCGACATGGGCCTTATCACGAATGTCGATCCAGCCTTTCGAGCCAAAGACCGCAAAGCGCGAGATAAACGGGTTGGCCAAGGAGGCCGAAACATAAGAGGTGCCGCCGCCCTTGAACTTGACAAAGGCCGCCACCGTATCGCCCTGCGGCAGATCCGAGGACAATTGTTCGCAGACGCAAAGCACGCTTTCGGCCTCGCCCAGCAGCCGCACCGACAGGTCAAGCAAATGGATCCCCGTTGCCGTCATGCCGCCCGCAGGGGCCTGATCGGCCTTCAGTCGCCAGTTGCCGCGGTCCAGCGTCAGGAATTTGTCATGGCTGAAGTTGGACTCGATCTGCTGAATGCGCCCCAAGCTGCCGGCATCGGCCAGCGCCAACATCTGCGCAATTGGCGGCTCCCAGCGGCGCTCGTGGCCCATGCCCAGCACCAGCCCCGCGTCGCGGCAAAGCTGCACCGCCTTTTGCGCCCCCGCCTTGGTCAGCGCCAAAGGCTTTTCGCAAAACACATGCTTGCCCGCCGCAACCGCAGCCGCAATCTGGGCTTCGTGCAGCGCATGCGGCGTGGCCAAAACCACTGCCTCAACAGCAGGATCGTTCAGCGCATCGGCCAGATCGGCCGAGACCGGAATGCCCTTACTGTCACACAAGGCCTGCACGCCCGCCAGATCAGGTTCGACCGCGCGCACCACGCGAATGTCTTCTGGCGCGGCTTCCAGCACCGCCAACATCTTTTTGCCCCACCAGCCCATGCCGATCAGCGCGATACCTACAGGATGTGTCATCAGCGATTGTCCACCCGCTTAAGAAAAGGCCGGATCGACACGGTTTTCCACAGCCCCGCCTTGGCAAAGGGGTCAGCGTGGTTGAAGGCCTCGACCTCTGCCAGAGTGGCGGCTTCGACCACAAAGCAACTGCCGATCATCGTCGTCTCGTCATCGGCCATCAGCGGCCCCGAGATTACGGTTTTCATCGCAGCAGCCCCCAGATAGGCCTTATGCGCTTCGTAATGGTCGAGCCGTTTGTTCACAGCGCCGTCGTGGTCAAGGCAATGGATAACGTAATGCATGGCGGGGGGTGTCCTGACTTAAGAGGGAATGATGCGACGGGCGCGCAGCTCGTCGAACACATCAAAAAAGCTGTGCGAGGATTGCTGATAGGCGGTAAAGCCCAGCGTCCGGCTGTTGGTCATATCGGTAAAGCATTCCAGCGTGCGGCCCAGATCGGCGTCCGAATGCCACCAAGAAGCCAACTTGTTCACCGCGATATCTTGCAAGCCGTGTTTGGCGACGATCTCGGCCCAAACCGCAGGCGCATCGGCCATTTGCTGCTCCAGCGGCACGGGCTGGCCGGGGTAAGTGGCGACCTCAAGCCCGAAATAGCCGGCAATCTGCGCCCAAAGCCAAGTCCAGCGGAACAAATCGCCATTGACGGTGTTGAACGGCATATTGGCGGCCTCGGGCGTGGTCGCAGACCACAGCAATTGCTCGGCCAGAACCCGCGCGTCGGTGACATCAGCCACGGCGTTATATTGCTCGGGCGAGCCCGGATAGACAAAGGGGCGTCCGGTGTGCTTGCAGATCGAGGCATAGACCGCCAGCGTCACTGCCATGTTCATCGCATTGCCAATGACAAAGCCGATCATGGTATGAGGACGATGCACCGACCAAGTAAAGCCGCGCTTGGCGGCATGGTCAAACAGCACATCCTCTTGCGCGTAATAGAAATTCAACCCCGGCAGGCGCGGGCTGCTTTCCATGAACGGGGTATAGGGCAAAACCTTGGCGTAATCGTCAAACGAGCCCAGATAATGCTTTAGCCCTGTCACAAGGGCTGCATGCTGGATCGGCGCATCGGCCAGACCTGCGAACAGATTTTCGATCATCAGCGCATTGACGCGGACGTTTTCTTCTTCATTCGCCTGCCGCGACCAGGTGCAATAAAACACATGCGTCACATCGCTTGCAGCTTGCAGCGCCAGCTTGCTGGCAGCGCTGTCTTCCAGATCAACTGCGATATGGCGGTCTGACCAATCCAAATCTACCGCGCTGCGCGAGACGGTGACAACCGTCCAACCATCCTGCTTCAGACGCTGGGCCGTATAGCTGCCGGACAATCCCGTTGCCCCAACGATAAGTGCGATATTTTTAGACTTCATGTCGGTTTCTTTCTTTTGTCTTACGAGATTGCCAAAGCGCAGTGCAGCAAGCAGCAGAGATTTTCGGGCAGAGGCGCAGCTCTAAGGTGCAGCGGATCTATCCAAGTATTCGTAAATCCTTTCAGGTACTTACACCCAAAAGAGCTTGGTCAAGATTTTGCGACCCCCAAGACAAAGCCACGACCTCGCATCTTTGCTCTACCGCTTTTGCCCAAACGAGCCGTCCCTTTTGCTTTTGTGCAACACGCTGGCTGCGGATCCCCACCTACGGCTGAACAGCTGCCATCGTCGAGGCAAGATTTAGCAAAGAAACTTTTCGGATTTTGGATTGATTTCTCCGAAACGGATAAATCGCAAAGACTGGCATAGGACCAAGGCAGATCCTCGGGCAAGGCTTGCCCCTTTGCGCCATCATGTCGGATGTCGCCAGCAGAATGTCCGAACCGACCCTGTTCTGGGGGCTGAGGATGCTTCAGTTTCGGGGCCAAGATGATCTGAGGTGGATATGCGCTACTCGGGGTTCCAAGTTCTGAAGCAGGCCCTAAGCGGGCACAAAGGCTGGGGCCGCGCTTGGCGCGATCCAGAGCCGCAGTCGCAATATGACATCGTGATCGTCGGCGGCGGTGGGCATGGTTTGGCGACGGCCTATTATCTGGCGCGCAGCTTTGCCAAAGCGCGCGTTGCGGTGATCGAAAAGGGCTGGATCGGCGGCGGCAATGTTGGGCGCAATACCACGATCATCCGGTCAAACTATCTTCTGGATGGCAACGAGCCTTTCTACGAATACTCGATGAAACTTTGGGAAGGGTTGGAGCAAGACTTCAACTTTAACGCCATGGTTAGCCAGCGCGGCGTGCTGAACCTGTGCCACACCGATGCGCAGCGCGATGCCTTTCGGCGGCGGGCAAACGGCATGCGGCTGAACGGGGTTGATGCCGAATTGCTCGATGCGGAAGGCGTGCGCAAGATGGCGCCCTTCCTGAACTTCGACTCCGCCCGCTTTCCGATCAAAGGCGGCTTACTTCAACCGCGCGGCGGCACCGTGCGGCATGATGCGGTGGCCTGGGGCTATGCGCGTGGTGCAGACAGCCGCGGCGTTGATATCATCCAGAACTGCGAGGTCGTAGGCTTTCGGATTGAAAACGGCATCTGTCTTGGGGTGGAAACCACGCGCGGATATATCGCTGCTGCCAAAGTGGGCGTGGCGGTTGCGGGATCTTCGGGTGCTGTGATGGCCAAGGCGGGCATGCGGCTGCCGATTGAAAGCCATGTGCTGCAAGCCTTTGTCTCGGAAGGGCTGAAACCGATCATCCCTGGCGTGATCACCTATGGCGCGGGGCATTTCTATGTCAGCCAATCTGACAAGGGCGGTCTGGTGTTTGGCGGCGATATCGACGGCTATAACTCTTATGCCCAGCGCGGCAACCTGCCGGTGGTCGAGGATGTCTGCGAAGGCGGCATGAGCCTGATGCCGATGATCGGCCGCGCCAAGCTGCTGCGGATGTGGGGCGGCATCATGGATATGTCGATGGATGGCAGCCCGATCATCGACAAGACCGATATCGGCGGGCTCTATTTCAACGGCGGCTGGTGCTATGGCGGCTTCAAGGCGACACCGGCCAGCGGCATGTGCTTTGCGCATCTGCTGGCCACCGACACCCCGCACCCAACCGCCACGGCCTATCGCTTTGATCGCTTCCGCAAGGGGCTGATGATTGACGAAAAAGGCATGGGCGCGCAGCCCAATTTGCATTGAGGGATCCCAGATGATCATCAACCACCCGCTGCTTGGCCCGCGCGACAGTCAGGAATTCACCTATCTGGGCGACGCCAGCCTGATCGAGCGCCCCGATTGGCAGGCCGCTGATGCGGTCGATCAGTTCTATGACTACCTCTATCTGCGCGACAACCCCGCAGGTCTGCACCGCGAGCTGTGGTATCACGAGCAGGGCGATCGATCGTGGCTGGTGGTCACGCGCAACACGCTTACCCATGACATCACCTCTGTCGAGCTGGCCCGCGATGTGGCCAAAGCCAAAGGCCGAAGCACATGAGCCAGATAAACCGTATCGCGGGCGGGCTGATTGACCGCCAAAAGACGCTGGAGTTTCAGTTTGACGGCAAGACCTATCAGGGCCATCCGGGCGACACGCTGGCTTCGGCGCTGCTGGCCAATGGCGTGCGGCTGATGGGGCGGTCGTTCAAATATCACCGCCCGCGCGGACCGCTGACCGCAGGGTCAGAAGAACCCAATGCCATCGTCGCCTTGCGCGCGGGTGCGCGGCAAGAACCCAATGCGCGCGCCACTGTGGCCGAGCTTTATGACGGGCTGACCGCGCGCAGCCAAAACCATATCGGCCGCCTGTCATTCGATCTTTTGGCGGTGAATGATCTGCTCTCGCCATTTTTTGCAGCAGGTTTCTACTACAAGACCTTCATGTGGCCCAAGGCGTTTTGGGAAAAGCTGTACGAGCCGATCATCCGCCGCGCCGCAGGTCTGGGCAGCCTAAGCGGGCAGCCTGACCCCGATCTTTACGACAAGGGCTTTTTGCACTGCGATCTGTTGATCATTGGCGCGGGGCCTGCGGGGCTGGCTGCGGCGCTGACGGCGGGGCGCAGCGGTGCCGATGTGATCCTGGCGGACGAAGATTTCGTGCTGGGCGGTCGGCTGAACAGCGAAACCTATCGGCTGGATGAGGCCACGGGGGCAGATTGGGCGCGCGCGGCCGTTGCCGAATTGGCAAGCCTGCCCAATGTGCGGCTGATGGCACGCACCACCGTGTTGGGCGCGTTTGATCACGGCATCTATGGCGCGCTGGAACGGGTTGCCGACCATCTGCCAAGCCCTGCGGCTGGCACGCCGCGCCAAATCCTGTGGCGGATCTACACCAAGCGCAGCCTGCTTTGCGCAGGGGCAATCGAGCGGCCGATTGCTTTTGAAAACAACGACCGCCCCGGCATCATGCTGGGCTCGGCGCTGCGCAGCTATGCCAACCGCTGGGGGGCTGCGGTTGGTCAAGAGGTGGCAATTTTCACCAATAATGACGAAGGCCACAGCACGGCTCGCGATCTTTTGGCCAAAGGTCTGCGCATTGCCGCCGTGATCGACAGCCGCGCCGATGCACCGAAGTCTACCGCCTATGAAGTATTGGCGGGCGCTGTTGTCACCAATACCGCAGGCAGGCTGGGGCTGCGCTCGGTCACGGTTGGCCTGCCGAATGGCCAAAGCCGCAGGATTGACTGCCAAGCGCTTGGTGTTTCGGGCGGCTGGAACCCGAATGTGCATCTGACCTGCCATCAGCGCGGCAGACCATCCTGGGATGCAGGCCTTGCCGCCTTTGTGCCAGGGGCAAACCTGCCTATGGGCATGAGCGTGGCGGGTGCGGCAATGGGGCAGATGTCAACCACCGCGGCGCTTGCCTCGGGGGCGGCGGCGGCGGTGGCTTGCCTTGCCGATCTGGGCGTCAGCGCGAGCTTGCCAAAGCTGCCCGCAACCGAAGACAGCCCGCTGCGGCTGACCCCGCTGTTTCATGTGCCGGGCAAGGGGCGGGCTTGGCTGGACCAGCAAAACGATGTCACGGTCAAAGATGTGAAGCTGGCGCATCAGGAAGGCTATATCTCGGTCGAGCATCTGAAACGCTACACCACCCTTGGCATGGCCACCGATCAGGGCAAGACCTCGAACATCGGCGGGCTGGCGGTGATGGCCGAGATGACCGGCAAATCCATTCCCGAAACCGGCACCACCATGTTCCGCCCGCCCTATACGCCGGTGTCGATTGCGGCCTTTGCCGGGCGCGCAAGCGGCGTGGATTTTCGCCCAACCCGCCTGACCCCCAGCCATCATTGGGCGGCAGAACAGGGCGCGGTCTTTGTCGAGGTCGGCATGTGGCTGCGCGCGCAATGGTTCCCCCGTGCGGGTGAGACCACATGGCGCCAATCGGTGGACCGCGAGGTGCTGGCCACGCGCAAATCGGTGGGCATTTGCGATGTCACCACGCTTGGCAAGATTGATGTGCAGGGCACTGATGCGGCCGAGTTTCTGAACCGCATCTATGCCAATGCCTTTGGCAAGCTGGGCGTCGGCAAAGTCCGCTATGGGCTGATGCTGCGCGAAGATGGCATAGCGATGGACGATGGCACCACCGCGCGGCTGGCCGAAGATCACTTTGTGACGACCACCACCACCGCCAATGCGGTCGGGGTATACCGCCATCTGGAGTTTTGCCGCCAATGCCTTTGGCCCGATCTGGATGTGCAGATCATCTCGACCACCGAAGCTTGGGCGCAATATTCGATTGCGGGGCCGAATGCACGCAAGCTGCTGGAAAAGATCGTCGATCCGGCCTTTGACATCAGCAATGCCGCCTTTCCCTATATGGGCTGTGGCGAGATCACGGTCTGCGGCGGTCTGCGCGCGCGACTGTTTCGGATTTCATTTTCGGGCGAATTGGCCTTCGAGCTGGCCGTGCCCACCCGCTATGGCGACGCGCTGATGCGACGTTTGGTCGAGGACGGCCGCGAATATGACGCCACGGTCTATGGCACCGAAGCGCTTGGCGTGATGCGCATTGAAAAGGGCCATGCCGCGGGCAACGAGCTGAACGGCACCAGCACCGCGCTGAACCTTGGCATGGGCGGCATGGTCAGCAAAAAGAAAGACGCCATCGGCTCGACCCTATCGGAACGCGAGGGGCTGAACCAACCCGATGCGTTGCGCCTTGTCGGCTTCCGGCCCGTCGATCCGCAGCACAACTTTGCCGCCGGATCGCATCTGATCGGCAAAGATGCCGAGGCGAATGCCGCCAATGATCAGGGCTATTTAACCTCGGTGGCGTTTTCGCCCAGCCTTGGCCACAGCATCGGCCTTGGCTATCTGAAAAACGGTGCCGCCCGCACAGGCGAGATCTTGCGCGCGGTCAATCCGGTGCAAAACGCCGAAACGCTGGTCGAAGTCGTCAGCGCCCATTTCATCGACCCAGAGGGAGAGCGCCTTCGTGCATAGTCTTGCAGCCCTGACACCGCTTGGCGGCCCGCTGCCAAAAACCGAGAAGATCGGCACGCTTACGATTTCCGAGATCACCAACTGCGCGCTGGCCTCGGTCACGCTTCGGCGTGGCAAGGATCAGGCCTTTGCGGTGGCAGCTGAAACGCTATTTGCCACCGCCCTGCCCGCGCCAGGCGTCTGGCAGCAGGCAGGCGTTTATGGCTTGATTTGGATGGGCCCCGATCAATGGTTCATAGAAGCGCCCTTTGCCAGCCATGAAGACATCGCCCAAATCCTGAAGGCAGGCTTAGGCGACAGCGCTTCGGTGACAGAGCAGACCGATGGCTGGGTGCGCTTTGATGTGCAAGGCGCGCGGGTTGTTGACCTGTTGGAACGGCTGTGCCCCGCGCCCAGCCGCCGCATGCAGACCGGCGCCGCCACACGCACGCTGCTAGAGCATATGGGCTGTCTGGTGATTTGCCGCGAAACCGCGCAGCATTTCAGCCTGCTGGCACCGCGGTCTTATGCCAAATCCTTGGCGCATGCCCTGACAGCGGCGGCGCGCAGTATCGGCTAAAGCCTTGGCCTATGCCGAAGGCAGCGGGCGGTTATTTTCCACCCGAAAGCGGTTGATCGTGGCACGATCTTCGGCAGGGGAAACACCAAATTCTTGCCGATAATGCCGCATCAGGGGCGGCAAAGTTTCGTATCCAATGGCCGAAGCAATCCGCGCCATCGGTTCGCGCGAAAACAGCACCAATTGCCGTGCCGCCTTCATCCGCAGCATGCGGTAATAGAGCGAAGGGCTTTGTCCTGTGGCCTTTTTGAACTGCCGCTCAAGTTGCCGCGGCGAAACGCCCACCGCGCAGGCCACAGCCTCGACAGCAATAGGCTCTGCCAGATGCCGGCCCAAAATCGCCACCGCCTTTGCAACCGGCTCGGGCAACATATCGGCGGTGCTGTCGCGGTGAAAAGTGGGGGTCTTTTGCCGCACCCCCCTGCCCCGCACCACTGGATGTTGAAACCAGCAGGCCACTTCGGTGGCGGTATCGGCACCGAGCTGGGTCTCAACGAAACTGAGCATCAGATCAAAACTTGCCGCAGCTCCGGCCACACTATAGCGGGGATGATCGAAAACGATTACGTCGTCGCGCATATCCATCTGCGGAAACTCTTGCGCAAAGGCCGCCGCATAGCACCAATGCACCGAAACGGCATGGCCCTCCAACAGACCAGACCGCGCCAAAGGAAACACCCCGCCACTGACACCGCCCACCGCCGCCCCGTGACGCATCAAGCGCCGCAGCTGTGCCTCCGAGGTCTTGCGATTGACAAAATCCGAGGTCGGACTGCTTAGAAGAAACAAATAGTCGATCTGCGCGACATCACAAAGCGCCGCATCGGTGTCAAAGACCACCTTGGCACTGGAGGCAATCCGCCCGCCGGTTTCGGAAATGATCTTCCAGTCAAAGGCGATGCAGTCGGCAATTTCATTCGCCGCCCGCAAAGGCTCGATCATCGAGGTCAGGCAAGACATCGGAAAGCCCGGGAAAATCAGAAAGCCGATGGTCAGTGTTGGTTTGTGCAAAAGCTGTTTCACCACAGCAAACCCCGTTTGAAATTACAAAGGTGCCAGATCGGGCCAGCTTGATCTGGCACGGGCACTGACTTTGGCATAAAAGCAAGCTGTGAGGCAGCGCGGCGCATGGCCTAGATCAGCTTTAGTGACAGGGCCTGCGCTCGTTTGCGCAAATCCTCGGAAAAAAAGCTGTGAAAGGCTTTGGCCAAGGGGCTTTGAACCTTGTTGCCGGGGGTCAGAATGCCAACTGTGCGAAAGCAACTGGCATCGGCAAGTGTCAGCGCGCACAGCCCAAGCGGCAGCGCCGCCGTGGCCAGCGCCGGCAAGAGCGTGATCCCCATCCCCGCCTGCACCATCGCCAAAAGCGAACTGACATTGCGCACCGAAAGCGAGGATTTTTGCGCCAAAGCCCGAAAGCCTTCGGATGTCAGTCCACGGCAGGCCTCGTTTTGAATGATGTCTTGCGTGGCAAGATCTGGCCAGGCCAGCGGCTGCTTATGCGTTGCAAGCTTGGTGTCAGACCGGCAGACCAGACGAAACGGGTCGGTGAACAAGGGGCTAAAGGTCAGCGTCGCCCCATCGCGCGGCCGCCCCGCAAAACCCAGATCAACCTGCCCACTTTCGACCAGATGATGCACTTCGGTGCTATCGGTGTCGAAAAGTTCAATCTCCAGCCCCGGACGCTGTTTCACAAAGGCCTGAAGCGCCAAGGGGATCAGATTTACCGCCACCGAAGGCACCGCAGCCAGCCGCAACTTGCCCGATCGTGCCCCCGCATAGGTGGCAATCACTTCCATCGCACGATCATAATCACGCAACAAAACCACCGAGCGATCATAGACCAGCTGCCCAAGACCCGAAAGCGTCTGTTTACGATCCGCCTCGAACAGCGGGCCGCCCAAGCGATCTTCGATCTGTTTTAAGGTCATTGAAACCGCCGAGGGGGTGCGATGCAGGCGATCTGCGGCATCCTTGATATTGCCATTTTCGGCAACTGTTACCAAAGCACGCAGGGCTTCCAGGCGGATCATCAGGCACCACTTCAGATAAATTGAACTCAAAGGTAGAATTAGTTGCTTGCCTGAAGTTAGACAAGCGGGTTTCTGTCGCAAGCAACAGCTAAAGGAGGGCCGCGCCTTGGACCAACACCTAAACCTAGATGAGGTCGAAGACTTGGCCTTCACCAGTTTGCGCACCGCCGGCGCGTCTGAGTTGGCGGCCCGCTCGATGGCAAAGTCGATCCGCGCCGCCGAGCGCGACGGCATTCGCAGCCACGGGCTGATGTATTTGCCGATTTATATCGAACATTTACAATGTGGTAAGGTTTTGCGCGCGGCCATGCCTTCGGTCTCGCGGCCGCGACCTTCGGCGATTTTGGTTGATGCGGGCAACGGCTTTGCGCATCCGGCGATTGATGCCGGATGGGCAGAGTTCACCGCCGCCGCACAAGAAAACGGCATTGCCGCGATGACGGTGACGCGGTCTTACAATTGCGGCGTGCTTGGCCATCATGCCGAGCGCTTGGCGATGGAGGGGATGATTGGCCTGTGCCTGACGCATGCGCCAGCATCGATTGCACCGGTGGGTGGAAAAATTCCGGTCATTGGCACCAACCCCTTTGCCCTTGCCGTGCCAGATGGCGCAGGCGGTGTGGCTTTGGTGATAGATCAATCCGCCAGCGTGGTGGCAAAATCGGAAGTCATTCTGAAATCCCGCAGGGGTGAGCCTATTCCCGAAGGCTGGGCGCTTGATTCCGATGGCAATGCGACCACCTCGGCCGAGGCGGCCCTAAAGGGGTCGATGCTGCCATCGGGGGGATATAAAGGCTTTGGCATTGGGCTGCTGGTCGAGGTGCTTGCCTCGGCGCTTTCTGGCGCGCATTCAAGCAGGCAGGCCAGTCCGTTTTCGGGCAGCCTTGGCGGCCCCCCCGGTACAGGCCAATGCTTTATTGCCATTGCGCCTGATGCCTACTCTGGCACATTCCCAAGCCATATCAATGCGTTGATTGAAGCCATCTCGACGCAAAGCGGCGCACGCCTGCCCGGGTCGCGCCGCAGCACCGCGCGGCTTCGCACCGAGGCGCAGGGGGTTTTGGTCGATGCGGGTTTGATGGAACGGATCGCGACACAACTTAAGAATAACTGAACTAGACTGAAATAAATCTGGTTTGATTGAACTGAATTTCCAGCGCAGTCTCTGCACAGACGGTCGGTGCAGGCCGCAATCCTTCAGGAGGTTCCATGACATTCACCCTAAGAAACACCGGTCTGGCCGCGATTGCGGCTTTGTCGATTGGCGGCGCGACAACAGCGCAGGCCGCCGATTGCGGCACAGCCGGCACCGTCACAATTGCAGAAATGACCTGGCTTTCAGCGGCATCCTTGGCGCATGTGGCCCAGCATGTTCTGGCCAGTGGCTACGGCTGTGATGCGCAATTGGTGCCCGGCGACACCGTGCCCACCGCCACCTCGATGCTGACCCGCGGCCAGCCCAATATCGCGCCCGAGCTTTGGGTCTCGACCGTGCAATCCATTTGGGACGACGCCCAGACCAAGGGCGCCTTCTACAAGGCCGGCGATATCTTTGCCAATGGCGGCGAAGAAGGCTGGTGGGTTCCCGATTATGTCGCCGCAGCGCATCCAGAGCTGAAATCCATCGAAGACCTAAAAGCCAATTGGGCGCTGTTTGCCGAGGCCGCCGATCCGACGCGTGGCCGCCTTTATGGCTGCCCTCCGGGCTGGGGATGTGAAATCATCACCAACAATCTGTTCAAAGCCCTGAACTTGGGCGAAACCTACGAGCTGTTCTCGCCGGGCTCGGGTGAAAACCTCAAGGCCTCGATCGCCCGTGCGGTTGCGCAAAAAGAGCCGATTGTTGGCTATTACTGGGGCCCATCGGATGTGATCGGCAAATATCACATGGTGCGCCTTGGCATGCCAGAGTCTGATCCTGCCAAGTTCACCTGCCTGACCCAAACCGACTGCGCCGATCCGCAAGTCACCGGCTGGGCCAAGGGTCAGATTGCGGTTGCAGTCACCGCCGACATCAAAGACAGCGCGCCGGATGTGGCCGAGTTTCTGTCGAAAATGCAGGTTCCAAACGATCTGATCAGCCAAGTGCTGGCTTGGGGCGATGACAACAAAGCCACGCCAGAAGAAGTGGCCATGTATTTCTTGAAAACTCATGAAGCCGTCTGGTCGGCTTGGGTTCCTGCGGATGTCGCCGATAAGATCCGCGCATCGCTTTGATCTGCAAGACAGTTTCGTAAACTAAAACCACGCGGGGCGGCAGTTTCAGATTTGGACCTGCCGCCCGATTTTTCAGGATCAAGGATATCAAAATGGGTCAAGAATTCCCGCAACTGTTTGACCTAAAAGCCTTAAGCCGCTTTGTAGATGATGGTTTCAACGAGATCGTCGGCGCCTATGGCCGCACGCTGGAACAGATCTTCCTGCCGATCCTGAAAATGCTTTTGGCGCTTGAGCGGGGGCTGATCTGGCTGCCGTGGTGGGTGGTTCTGCTGGCGCTGGCAGGGCTTGCTTGGGCCGCCTCACGCGAGGTCAAAACCGTGGCGATTGTGGCTGTTCTGACCATCGGCCTTGGGGTTCTGGGGGTTTGGGAGGCCGCGATGGCCACCATCGCGCTGATGCTGGTCTCGACCTTTCTGGCCATTTTGATCGGCATTCCTTTGGGCGTTGCGATTTCGCGCTCGAACCCGATGCAATCGGTGGTGCTGCCGGTCTTGGACATCATGCAGACGATGCCGATTTTCATTTACCTAATCCCCTTTGTGATGCTGTTTGGCCCCGGCAAAATTCCGGCCTTGCTGGCCACGATCATCTTTGCGATCCCGCCCGTGATCCGGTTGACCAACCTTGGCATTCGCCAAGTCGATGCCGAGATTGTCGAAGCGGTGCGCTCGTTTGGGGCTTCGCCGCGCCAGACCTTGTTTTCGGTGCAAATTCCGCTGGCGCTGCCCACCATCATGGCAGGGATCAACCAAACCACGATGATGGCGCTGTCGATGGTGGTGATCGCCTCGATGATCGGTGCAGGCGGGTTGGGCTATCAGGTTTTGCAAGGCATTCAACGGCTTGAGGTCAGCCGTGGCCTGCTGGCCGGGCTGGGCATTGTGTTTCTGGCGATCATTTTTGACCGCATTGCGCAGTCTTATGGCCGCCGCATGCAAAAATCCCTTAAGTTGGAGCAGTGACCGTGGCCCGTGATGTGAAGATCAAAGTCGAAAAGGTTTGCAAGATTTTCGGCAAGACCCCGCAAGAGGCGATGGCCAAGGTTCAGGCGGGGATGAGCAAAACCGATCTGCTGGCGCAGACCTCGCATGTTTTGGGGCTGAACGATATCAGCCTCGAGATCGAGCGCGGTGAGCTGTTTGTCATCATGGGTCTGTCGGGCTCGGGCAAATCAACTTTGATCCGCCATTTCAATCGCTTGATCGAACCAACCGCGGGGCGGATTCTGGTCGATGGCCAAGATATCCTGACCCTGAACGACACAGAGCTGCGCGACTTCCGCCGCCGCAAGGTGTCGATGGTGTTCCAGCGCTTTGCGCTTTTGCCGCATAAGACCGTGCTCGAGAATGTGCGGCTTGGCCTGATCTTGGACGGCATGGACAAGGCGCAGGCCGACCGCCGCTCGATGGAGCAGATCGAGCTTGTCGGCTTGCAGGGCTTTGAAAACAGCTATCCCGGGCAGCTTTCGGGCGGCATGCAGCAGCGCGTCGGTTTGGCGCGTGCCTTGGCGACAGATGCCGAAATTCTGCTGATGGATGAGGCGTTTTCGGCGCTTGACCCGCTGATCCGCAACGACATGCAGACCCAGTTGAAACAGATTCAGGCGCGCTTGCACAAAACCATCGTCTTTATCACCCATGATCTGGATGAGGCGCTGTTTCTGGGCGACCATATCGCGATCTTGAAGGATGGCGAATTGCGCCAGATTGGCACCGGAGCCGAGATTTTGCTTGCCCCTGCCGATGACTATGTCGCGCGCTTTGTGCGCGATGTGAACCGCGCCCGCATCGTCACCTGCGGCGCAATCGCCGATCCTGCGGTGCAAGGCGGGCCAAGCGAAGTGGCCTCTGACAGCTTTTTAGAGCAGGCTTTTGCGATTTTGGCCCAAACCGAAGGCGCTGTCACCGTGCGCCACGCGGATGGCTCGATTGCGGGCGGGCTGACACGGCAGGCGGCTTTTGCCGCTTTGGCACATACATGAAATTGGGACAGAACATATGACTTTGACAGAAACGCGCAACTTTATCGCGGGTGATTGGTGCCAAGGCGAGGGCGAGATCGAAAGCCGCAACCCCTCGGACCTGTCTGATCTGATCGGGCATTACGCGCAAGCATCTGCCGCGCAATTGGATCAGGCGCTGATGGCGGCACGGGCTGCGCAGCCGCTGTGGTGGGCAGCGGGCATCCAGAAGCGTCATGATGTCCTGATGGCGATTGGCACCGAGATGATGGCGCGCGCGACCGAGATCGGCACGCTTTTGGCCCGCGAGGAAGGCAAGCCCGCAGCCGAAGGCAAGGGCGAGGTTTACCGCGCGGGCCAGTTTTTCACCTATTTCGCCGCCGAAGCGCTGCGGCTTCAGGGCGATCAGGCCGAAAGCACGCGTCTGGGCATCGAGGTCGAGGTGCGGCGCGAGCCTGTGGGCGTGGTGGCCGTGATCTCGCCTTGGAACTTTCCGATTGCCACGCCCGCGTGGAAAATCGCGCCAGCGCTGGCCTTTGGCAATGCGGTTGTCTGGAAGCCCGCCAATCTGACCCCCGCCGCCGCCGTGGCGATGGCCGAGATCATCGCGCGGGCGGGCTTGCCTGCGGGCACCTTTAACCTTGTGATGGGGGCTGGCGCGCAGGTAGGCAACAGCTTGGTTGGCGCGCGCGGGGTTGATGCGATCAGCTTTACCGGTTCGGTGCCCGTGGGGCGACAGATTGCGGCGGCCTCGATTGCGAATTTGCCGAAACTGCAAATGGAGATGGGCTCGAAAAACCCAATGGTCATCATGGAGGATTGCGATCTGGATTTGGCGGTGGCCCATGCCGCGGGTGCTGCCTTTGGCGGGACGGGGCAGAAATGCACTGCTGCCAGCCGGCTGATTGTCCACGAGAAAATCTATGACGCCTTTGCTGCAAAGCTGGTGGCCGCGGCGCAGGCCTTGCGGGTGGGCCATGCGCTGGACCCACAGACGCAAATCGGCCCTGTGGTCAGTGCAGGCCAGCTTGCGCAAAACCTGCGCTATATCGAACAGGGTCGCGCCGAGGGCGCCGAGCTTTTGTGCGGCGGCACGCGGCTTGATCGGCAAACCGAGGGCTATTTCATGGCCCCTGCCGTTTTTGCCGACACCAGAAACGATATGACGATCAATCGCGAAGAAATGTTTGCACCGATCACCTGCCTGCAAAAAGTCTCGAGCTATAGCGAGGCGCTGCATGTCGCCAATGACAGCGAATTTGGTCTTACCGCTGGGATCATGACCAAAAGCCTTGCGCGCGCCAACCACTTTCGCGCTAATGCACGGGCAGGCTGTGTGATGGTGAACCTGCCGACAGCGGGCACAGACTACCATGTGCCCTTTGGCGGACGCGGGGCATCCTCGCACGGGCCACGCGAACAAGGGCGCTATGCGGCGGAATTTTATACAACGGTTAAAACCTCTTACACCTATGCGGGTCTTCCAGAATGACGGTGCTGATCGACGGGTTACAATATGCCAATTGGTCCGAACGGATCTTTCGCCAGCTGCGCGAAGGCGGCGTCGATGCCATTCACGCCACGATCACCTATCACGAAACTTTTCGCGAAACGGTCACCAATATCGAGCGTTGGAACCGCTGGTTCGAGCTTTATCCCGATCTGATCTTTCAAGGCTTTAGCGCCGCAGATGTGGGTTTGGCCAAAGCGACAGGCCGGACAGCGGTGTTCTTTGGGGCGCAAAACCCCAGCTGCATCGAAGATGATATCGGGTTGGTCGAGGTGCTGCACCGCTTGGGTCTGCGTTTTATGCAGCTGACTTATAACAACCAATCCTTACTGGCGACCGGCTGTTATGAGGCAGAGGATACCGGCCTAACCCGCATGGGCCGCGCGGTGGTCAGCGAGATGAACCGCGTCGGCATGGTGGTCGATATGAGCCATTCGGCCGAACGATCAACCCTAGAGGCCATCGCCCATTCCAGCCGCCCAATCACCATCAGCCACGCCAATCCTGCGGCCTGGCATGGGGCTTTGCGCAACAAATCCGACCGAGTTCTTAAGGCCTTGGCGGAAAGTGGCGGCATTTTGGGCTTTTCGCTGTATCCGCATCACCTTTTGGGCGGCAGCGCCTGCGGTTTGCAAGACTACTGCGCGATGATCGCAAGAACAGTCGAGCTGATGGGCGTCGATCGTGTCGCGATTGGCTCTGATCTGTGCCAAGACCAGCCTGACAGCGTCGTGGAATGGATGCGCACGGGGCGGTGGACCAAATCGGTTGATTACGGCGAAGGCTCGGCCGCGGCTCCCGGATTTCCCGCCATGCCAGACTGGTTTCGCGACAATCGCGATTTTGGCAAGCTGGCAGCAGGGCTGCGCGCGGTGGGTTTTTCTAGCGCCGATGTGGCGGCAATCATGGGCGGGAATTGGTTGCGGTTTTTCCAAGACAGCTTTGGATCGGCAGAACTGGCGCTGCAAAAGGCCGCACAATGACCTGCGGCGCGCAAAACCCGATGCCCGAGGCGGCAGCCTTTCGCAGACCCGCCGCCGAGATCATGGATCTTTCGCGCATGGGTTCTGCGCATCCCACGCGCCTGTCGTTTCTGCGCAGCCTGCTGCGGCGCGTGAGCCAAGAGAACTGGCGCTTTGACCGTCCTGTGTGGTCAATAGATGCCAAGGGTGTGGGCCGCGCGGTTTATCGCGCGATTGGGCCAGATCGTACCTATAGTCTTGTTGCCTTTGCCCATGATCTGCCCGATGAGATGCGCTCGGATCGGGTGATTGCCACGGCTTGGGATGCCACCTTTACCCTGTTTGACGGTGACCCCAGCGCGGCCGATCTTGACCGTCTTGCCGCTAATGTGCCGCTGCAAGAAGCAGGTCGGGTGACAGCGCGCGAGTTGACCCTAAGCCGCGCCAATCGCTCGGTACGGCTGTTTGCCCATGTGGTCGAGCGGCTTGCGGCAGGCCTGCAACCTGATGACAGTGAAGTGGATGCGGTGGGCTATCTGATGCGCACCACTGCCGTTTACGGCGCGGGTAAGTTTGGCGCGGCAGATCGCCATGTGATCGAACACCGCCCCGAATTGGGCGGGCCGTTTCAGGCCGAGATGCTGACAGTCTGGCTGATCCGACAGTTCACCGTTGATATTGTAGAGCATTTGGCAGCGCTTCGCGGTGGCGCCTTGGCCGTCCGGCTTGATCCGGCGATCAAGCAGCGTCTGGGGGTCGGCAATTCCACCGGCCTTGGCATGGCGCCGTTTTTGGTGCGCCACCCGATTTTGCTGAACAATTGGATGATGGCGCGCGAAGAGGCCTTGGCGCGGGTGCGGTCCCTGCCCGCAGCGACGGCTCAGACCCTACACGACTTTGCCGCAGCCCTTGCCCAAGCGCGCGCGAATGCCGCGCTTTGGCACTCGGCGCATCCGATCCAGATCGCAAAACTTGCCGATCTGCGCCGCGATTTGGCACTGATAGCCGAACGGCTTGCCGATTGGCCGCAGGGCGAACGCCCGTGGAACTTGCTGTGGCTTTGGGGCGCGCAGGCTTTGTCGCTTGAAGGGCAAGAGGCGCTTTTGGCCTTGATGCTGGAACCGCATGGCGCTTTGGTGGATGGGCTGGCAGACTGCATGACCGCAAATGAGGCGGATGGATTTGCCATCAACGGCGCGATGCGGGTTGCCGAAGTGCGCGCCATTCTGGCCGAACGCTATGGTTGGGCACAGCAGATCGACTTTACCCTGCCAGAAAACACCGCGCGGTTCTGGTATGTGTCCGAAGAAAAACTAGAGCCAAGGCTTGGCTTTCGCCACAGCGAAGAGGGCAGCGCGCTTGAGCAGCCCCTGTGCATCGCGCGGCTTGCCGTGGCGCTGGGCCAGGCGCTGGAACCGCTGGCCCCCGATCAGCCGATTGCAAGCCTTTTGCTGCACCAGTCCGAACATCGCTTTATGCTGCGCCGCTTGCAGATCGCGGCAACCCATCCTTTGGCCGAAGTGCAGGCCAATCTGATCGAACAATCCATTCTTCCGATTGATCTGATGCGCTGCAAATTGGCCTTTTTTGGTGCAAGCCGGTTCGACCCTCGGTCGGACAAATGGGTGCGCATCAGCCTGTTTCAGGGTGCAGCCTATCCGACAGATTTTAGCGCGGCGGTGCAGAAGTGACGGTTTCCGCCAGCAGCAGCTTTTCGTCCAACGAGATTGAACAGCTTTGCCTTAAGGCCGCGCGTGGGGCGGGTCTAAGCTGGGGATTGGCGGAGGAGGCGGGCGTCGCCGCGGCCTGGCTGGTATCGCAAGGGATCGATGGCCCCGAGATTTTGCTTCATCTTCTGAGGCTTGGCCCGCTTGCTGGGCCAACGTTGCCTTGGCGGGCGCAAAGCTTGTTGCAATGCCCGATCCGCCTGGGAGCTTCGCTTTGCGATCACGCAGACCTGCCGCAAACCGATCTTGCGATGCGGGAAATCGAGCTTGGATTTGTGGCTATGCCATTGCTTTTGCTTCCATTTCTAAGTCGAATGGCCGGATCAAAGCATAACAGCATCGAACTGCACGGCGCGGGGCCTCGGATTATCCTGCAATCTGGTGAAAGCGCGGTCACGATCGCGCAGGGCACGCCCATCGCCTCGCAGGCACATCTGCGGATCTCACGGGGCGCAGAACAGCCCAAAAAGGCCGCGTTACGCCATTTTACGCTGTCCTTGGCCACAATTGACGCGTTAAATATCTTTGCAATGCGCACAACAGTGCCTGCTTCCGAGGCCTCGCGGGCCGGCGCAGGTGCCTCGGATCGCGATATCGACTGATCACAGATGCCCTAAAAGCCGGTGTGATGCGTTACATCTGGCAGTCTATACGCATCTGGGCAAATAACAGGCAAGGCTTTGGCCCTTGTCAAAAGAGGGATTGCACACTTTCCAGCCCTGCCGCTAAAATATAAAATATTTCAAATAAACCTTAGGTTGATACTCAGTGGTTTGACAAGCGCGGTAAAAATAGGTTTTATCTCAATTGCATCAAACGGCCTGCACTGAAAATAACCAATCGAGATCTAAGGGACACCACAGAGGTTATGAAAAAATCAGAGCGGTCTACCTCCCCCATTCTTGGTGAATCGGCGGCGATAAAGCGCTTAAAAATGACCATCGAAATGGTCGCGCCTTCTAATTTGCCTGTCTTGATTACAGGACCAACCGGCGCAGGGAAAGAGCTTGTTGCGCAAGAATTGCATCGTTTAAGCGAACGAAAGGGGTCTTTGATTGCCGTAAACTGCGCAGCTATTCCAAGTGAGCTTTTAGAAAGCGAATTATTTGGCTTTGAGCGCGGCGCATTCACGGGGGCCGACAGGCAACGCATTGGAAGATTCGAGCAATCAGCTGGCGGAACACTGTTTTTAGATGAAATTGGCGACATGCCTTTGGGCCTGCAATCCAAACTGCTGCGGGCGGTTGAGAAACAAGCAATCCAACGGCTTGGTGGCAGCAAAGATATTGAACTTGATCTACGAATTGTCTGCGCAACCCATAAGGATCTAGGAAAATTGGTTGCGGATGGTCAATTCCGCGCCGACCTCTACTATAGGCTCGCTGTCTTTCCGATTAGCGTGCCCTCATTGTCCGAGCGGCTTGATGACATTCCATTAATTTTAAATTTGATTGTCGATGAGCATGTGACAAAAAATCCAAAGTTCATTCAGCCGATCTTTACTGAATCCGCTTTTGCTGTGTTAAAAAGTCACGACTGGCCCGGAAACGTTCGTGAACTTCGCAACGTGATCGAACGGGCCTTTATTATGTTCCATGGCAAAGAAATTTTGGCAGAGCATATGCGCGATAACTTGTTGCGGCTGAACCCCAGTCAAAATTTCGCAGCCGAGAGTTTGGATACGCTCTGGGAAGCCACCGCCGATATGGGCCTGTCGGTCGATAAAAGTGATCTTGAAGAACACGCTCCACCGCCTGCACCCGATAAATTTCGATCTTGGTTCAAACATTATGCTCTGATCGACCTGCGCAGCTATCTGCGAGATATAGAAATAGTCTTTATTGAAGGCGCAATAGAGGCCAATGAACAGGTCATCAGTCGAGCTGCCGATGCTCTGGGTTTACGAAGAACCACGTTGATTGAAAAGATGAAAAAATATGGCATTGAGCGGTTCGAGGAAAATTAGAGGCTTATCCTTTTATTTTAATCCACTATAAATTTACCATATAAAACAATAAGATATCGTCAAAATACACCAAGTCTAGAAAACCTAGCCGTTGGAATTTCCATTCAAAGCATCGATCATATTTGTCAGGAATGTACCTGAAGATTTAGCTCGGGTGATTTGTTGTTCCATGGCTGTGAATTTTGTCCGATAGAGCTGCGCTAACATATCTTCTTTCTCGGCAAGTGCCGCCAATTCATCGGTTTGTTCAAGCGAAGCATCGCTGTAGCTTTTCTCGATACGTGTAAAATCACCGGCTTTTGACAGAATGGCGGTGATGTAATCGCTCATTTGATCAAGTGTTGATTTACCAAAGTAGATTGAGGAAGAGCCAATCGAAGCCTCGGTAACATCCATCGAAACACCTGCAAAGCGCCCCGTAATCGCGTAAAATGTGTTGCGCCCATTTTTACTGCGAGCGATTAAAGATGTACCGTCCAAGGTGGCTGTTGAGGCGTCAGTATAGACAAAATCATATTTGCCAATTGGAGGGTTTGCCGAAGAACTCTTTGTGACCGAGATCGCGCTGTCGCTGCTTTGCGCCAGCGTTGCGAAGATAGCGCGATATCCGGCGGGATCAGCGGCAAAAGCTGCGGCGAATTTTGTGCTGTCGATTGAAAAAGTACCATCGCGCTCGGTTTGCACGCCATAGGATGTCAAATAGATCGGTTTATCACCAAATCCTTCCAAAGGAGTCGTGGTCAGTCGGCTTACCTGCCGCAAAACCGCGGTCATCGTTGCGTCCCCGACTAAGGGTCCAGAGCTTGCGCCATTTATCCCACGCGAGGTTGCGCTTTTCAGCGTGCTGATTAAAGAATTCAGCTTTTCGACATAAGTCGACAACTCACCTTCAGCGAAATCTGCATCCTCAAAAACGCTGACTTTAGCATCGGTGTCTGTAGTTGCGTTCAAGGTAAGGGTGGCTCCAGGAATGAGATCGTCAATCGTATTGGATGACCGTGACAGGGAAATACCATTATAAGTCAAAACCGCATTTTGTGCCGCTAAAACCTGCTGGCTGTTATCTTGACTGGTATCAAAACCTGCCAGAACGCCGCCATCGGCTATCATCTGAACCGCGTTATTTGCCCCCGGATCCGTGATCACCAAAAGCGAGTAATTGCCATCACTCTTGGCCACCACCCTTGCCGAAACGCCGCTAAGGGCACTGAGTTGCGTGGCCAGACCGCCTAATGTGGCGCCTGCCCCTGATAACGAAACACTTTGCGTATTGTTTGGATCGACCTCGGAAAAATTAGTCCCAGACCAGGTGCCAAAGCGGATGGTCAAAGAGCCGCTTGCCAAACTTTCATTCGCGGTTGCGTAGCCGGTAAATTCCAAAACCTGACCCCGCGCCAATTGGCTGACGGTGATCAGATCATCGGCCACTTTCAGCGCGTTATAATCATCGACCTTTACCGAAACCGCCGCAGAGGTCGAATAGGCGTCAGAGGCAACACCGGCATTGGGCGATTGCAGCACTTGTTGAAACTCATCAAAAGCCGAACGTAGTTTTGCAAGCTCGGAGATCGAAAGATCGGTGGCTTCCTGCTTTTTTGTAACCTTATTCAACTTCGGTGCAATTTCGGCAGTCACAATCGCATCGACAAGCTGGGTGGTATTCAGCCCCGAGCCATTGGTATTGAGCGCGCTAATGTAGTCGACCGCCATGATATGATCCTTGTCTTCTGCTTATAACGTCGCAATTGGGCCGATGCTTAGTTTCCTTGGCCGAAATCAATTTCAATTTCGATCCGGCGGTTTTCTTCACGACCCTCGGGCGTTGTATTCGGCGCCAAAGGTTGCGTCTCGCCGTAGCTGACCGCCTTCATCCGCGTCGCCGTGACCATGCCACTGTCTTGGATGGCCTGCACCACCGAGGAGGCCCGCGCTGCCGCCAGATCCCAATTGTCGCGATAGGCCGAGGTCGAAATCGGCACATCGTCGGTGTGGCCCGCAACCGTAATCGAAGAGCCCGCGCCCATCGAAACCGCAGCAATCCTGTTCATGATTTCGCGCGCCTGACCTGTCATATCAGCGTTGCCCGAAGGGAAGGCCCCACCGGCGCCGACCGTGACCATCACCGTGCCTTCACGCCGCTCGATCTTGACCAACCCCTGCTGAAGCTCATTTTGCAAAGCGGCTTGCAGCTGATTTTCGGCGACACCGGCAGCCTGCTCGGCGGCCTGTGCCTGCGCTTGGGCCGCAGCATCAGAGGCGGTAGGCGAAAAGCCCTGCGCATCACCGGCACTTTGGGCCGCGGTGGCCAATTGCGCGAGTTGCTGTTCAAGCCCGCCAAAAAGCACCTCTTGATCAGCCTGCCCCGAGGCCTGACGCGCCTCGGCAAGCGCGGTCAGGGTTTCTTGGATCAGACTTGGCAAGTCTTTTTGCGTGGTGTCCTGCGAGGGGAAATTGATCACCACATTCTCGCCCGCCATGTCCACCTGCACCTCACCAGATTGGATCGCATCTTTCAGCGCCGAGGCCAGCTGATCGGCAGACATCGCCTGACCCGCAGTCGCCTGCTCGCCTGAATTAGCTTGCTGGCCACCCTGACCCTGGCTCTGACCGTCGGTCGATTGGGTGTCACCTGCCACTGCATCTTCACTTTTTGTTTTCACCTCGACCTGTGGCAGCTCTTGCTCGGTGGTCTGTTGCGTCAGCTCTTTGCTGACCGAGGGGCTTGGCGAGGGGCTAAATTCCATCGAAATCACCGTGGTACCCTTGGGCTGTTCAACCACGGGCACGATGCGCTGAACGCCAAAGGCATTGTTCAACGAGCCGGAAATCTGCTTGAATTTCGGGGTATTAAATTCGGCAAAGGATAAGATAAGCACAAAAAACGCCATCAAAAGCGTTGCCATATCGGCAAAGGTCGCCATCCATGCCGGCGCGCCGACGGGCGGGCACTTTGGGCAATCTTGCTCTTCGCTTTCTTCTTCAACTTCGACAGCGGCAGCCATGTTTTCTGATCCTCTTCCCGATGCAGCGCTTAGGCCGCAGCGTTCAGCTTCGCTTGCAGCTTCGGCGGCAGATTTGCAGCCATTTGGTCTTGGATGTTGCGCGGGCTTTCCGAGCGCGCAATGCCGCGCAGACCTTCGATGACCATCTCGCGGTAGGTGATTTCATATGCGGTATAGTTCTCAAGCTTGGTCAGCATGGGTGCGAACAAAACATTGGCCAGAAACGCGCCGTAAAGCGTGGTCAAAAGCGCCACAGCCATCGCAGGACCAATAGACTTCGGATCCCCCATATTGCCAAGCATCAGCACCAGACCCACCAAGGTGCCGATCATGCCCATCGCAGGCGCAAGGTCGATCCAAGCCTTGATACAGCCCTGTTTGGCCTCATGGCGCGACTTCATCGCTTTGATTTCCATGGTAAGTTGACGCACAAGCTTGCCCTCATCGGCACCATCAACCAGCATTTGAAGGCCTTTTTCAAAGAACTTGTCGGGCACAGATTGCCCATCAAGCGCCATCATCCCGTCTTTACGGGCCACGGCCGCCAATTCCACCATCCGCGTGACCAAAACATCCATCTTTTTAACCGGCGGCAAAAAGGCCTTTGCCATCGCACCAAAGCTGCCCAAATAGGTCGGCAATGGGGCGGTATACATTGCCGCAAAGAACGTTCCGCCAAAAACAATGAGAACCGAAGGCACATCGATAAATGGCCCAATCCCACCGCCCGAAAGCATGGCACCCGCAATCATGGCAATCGCACCCAAAAGGCCGATTAAAGAGGCGATATCCATAGTTCGTTATCCCTTAGCTGAAACAGCAGTGATCTCTTTCAATTTTCGGGCCATCTGAAGGGAGTGCCGGCGAAAATTACGCGTCTAGTCTGGCAAAGTTCTTGCAAGGGGAAAGAGCGAGAGACATAAATTTTAAATATTATCCAAGGTTGCAAAGTCAAGCAGAGGCTAAAATATGCCTCTCGCCCCGCCTATATGGGTTTTATCGCTGCTATGCTTGTGACGAAGACAAGATGCTTCCTAAGAAAGGTGTGACCCGATGCTGACCAAAGCCCCGCTTTTATCGTTGTTAGCATTTTTGGCAGTCACTGCTCACCCCATGGCCGCACAACCAACCTTTTATGCGCGCGATAGCTTTGTTTTGGATCTTTCGCGCGGATTGGAATGGATGCGCTGCTCGGTTGGGCAGCGCTGGTCTTTAGAAAGCGAAAGCTGTACCGGCAAGGCTGTTCAGCTAAATCATGAAGAGATTCAGCAGGTTATTCTTCAGGCAGATGAGCAGCTTGGCCCAGGTTGGCGATTGCCCAACCGCGAAGAACTGGAATCCTTGCTGTGCAAAGACTGCGGCCCACCGATGATTGACCCCAAGCTTTTCCCGCAAACCGAGCCAATGCCTTATTGGACCGATGAAAAAAACTTTTGGTCTCCCAAGAATTATTGGAGCGTCAATTTTATGACGGGATTTACCTATGGCAGATTTTTTCCCAGCCAACAGCAGATGCTTAGACTTGTTCGCAATCGCAAGGCCGCTGCGTCAAACTAAGGGTGGCAAGCCAATGCGTTTCATTCTAGTTTTGGACTGTGCAAATGGGCTATGTTCTAGCACAAGACTGAAACAACAATTTCCGACAAAGGTCGAGGCATTCGCATGAGCCCATCTTATGATCTTGTTCCCGTCCCTAAAGGGGAATTGGTTCCAGTAAAATCTGGCGATCTTGGGCTTGTAAAACGATCAACGGGCACGGGCGATCCGTTAAAACTTGTACCTGAAACACTGCGCCTGCATGACCGCGAAGAAGTCCGTAATTTTCTGCCCGATATTCTGGGGCGCGCGCTTGCGCGGGTTTGGATTGACACACCCTTTGCAGATCATTTTTCCCGTGATCCAAAAGGGTCTTTGGAAACAGCCGGGGTGTTCTTACCTGATAATGTGTCGATTGAATTTTCGAAAGGTGCGCAGGATCGTCCAAAAATCATCGTGTTTGAACAGCAACCCGGCTCTAAGTTCAAATTGCGTGTGTTTTACCTTCAGCTTGTGATGATGGCGGGAAAATGAGGCTGGCTTGGCTGATCCTTTGTGCAGGGTTTTCTGCTGCGGGTTTGGCTGCGCAGGAAACCACCGTCACCGCCGCGCCCCCCGAGCAGGCAAATCCCGCAGACGAGGCCTTTGACCAAGCGGTTCAGGCGGTGCGTGACAAAAAGTTTCGCCGCGCCGTCGATCTTTTCCTACCATTGGCCCAGGCGGGGGCTGCGGATGCGCAGTACAATCTGGCGGTGCTGTTAAAGCTTGGTCGTGGCCGGCCGCAAAACTACCGCGACGCTTATTATTGGGCGGCACTGTCGTCGCTGGGCGGCGAAACGCGCGCGCCCGAACTGGTAAACGGCCTGCAATCGGCGCTTCCTGACAAAGACCGCGACGCCGTGGTGAAACAGTTACAAGAGCTGTTGGCGCAACAGATCACAGCCGGAGATGACACGGCACCCGAAAAGCTTGCGCGCCTCTATGCTGATTTCGCCATCAAACCCGATATGGAAAGCGCCTTTATCTGGTTTTCGATCTGCTATGCGATTGGAAAAGCCGATTGCGAGGCGGGAATGGCGCGCACATCCGATGGCATGGCAGCAGAGACGCTGATAAAGGTACAGGCCACAGCCGCAGAGGTTTTTGCCGAGTCTGCCTTTGCAACACCCTGAAATTTAAAGGTATTTTTGGTAAAGCTTTTCGCAACACGCGCGTCAACAGCCCGCGGTCAGCCTTCTACACTTGCCTTCAAATAGGCGCCAAAGGCCCGCATCGCGCCCAGCCGCAAGTCAAGCTGCGCACGGGCATTTTCATATTGCGCCAAGACCACTGCAAGCCTTTCGGCAAGTGCGGGATCAGCCGTTTCAAGCGCAACTGCCTCGCGCGCTATGGCAACGAGGCGCAGCAGATCGTCTTCGACCTCTGCCACAATCGAAAGATTGTTAAAATTATCGCCGAGACGCGCAATAACGGCCGAAAACTCGGTTAGAATATCCGCCAGTGGCGGGGTCTTCTCGCCGGTTTCAGATACCATTATTTACGCATCTCGAGATAATTTTCGAACAATTTATTCGAAATCTGATCCAGATCGATAGGATATGTGCCCTTAGAAATGGCTTCTTTGATCCGCCCGACCGCCTCAATATCGAGGGGCGGCGTTTCGGCCATGTCTTTTGCACGCATCTTCGACGACAGGATAGAGACGTCTGAAGACCCCGAAGCCTGCTGGGCCGCGGGAGCATCTATCGTTTTTCGCTTGGCCGGCGCCCGCGCATCTAACGATGTTTGGGCGAGACTTTGCTGCATCGAGGCTTTGATAAGATCAACCATGAGTACCTCCTTCTATTGCTCTTAACGACGCAATATCAGTTCATGTTAGCTGAAACGGAGATTTTATTTTTTTCCGAGACGAAACCTTGCAACACTTTGTTCGAACTCGCATTTCTGACAGAGACAATATCACCAATGGCACCATTTTCAAGCGCAATTCCAGAGGCTGCGACAGTAATTCCGCCAAGGTCTTGCTCGATGGCAACGCGCTGCCCCTCTTCAACCGCCCAAGCCGGGCGCAAATTGCGCTCGCGGATCGGCACACCGGCGGCGACATTGGCGGTCAGCCTGCGTCCGACGATTTCATCGGGATCGGTGAAATAGCCCTGGGCCGGTTCGGTATCAAGCCGCACACGTTCCAGCATATCAAGCAAGATCAGCTGCCCCTTGCGCGCCGACTGGCGCAGGATCACAGCCTCGACAGCATTTGCGCTAACAGCCCCCTGCCCTGCTGTGTCCAGGCCATCCCAGACCTGCCCCTCGGTGCGCAGAATGATGGACCAAGGCACCGGCAAGGTGCAAGTCACCTCAAGAGCATCCCAACGGTTTTCCACGCGCGGGGCGACCTGCAACTCGGTGTCACAAGGGAAATAGCGGCGCTCGGCGGCAACCATTGGCTTTGCCACAATGCCCTGATCGCGCAAGACCTCGGTGACACGCAGCGCAACGTCAGCCCCGGTTACCGGCTTGCCCGCGCCTGCGGCCCAGTTTGGCAACATCAGAAAAATCGCCATGCAAACTGCTGCTTTCATGGGATATCCGCCATAAAATGGGCCGGTACACCCTGCAAACGGCGCGCGTCCGACGAGGGGTCGATGGTGGCAAGCGTGACGCGGTTGGCTTGCAAATCGGTGATGCGGAACAAAAGAAACGGCTGATCGCCACGATCGGTATAGGCCAGCATGTTTTTCGTAAGCCCGTCTTCCGAGCCAAAAGGCAGGCTGAGTTTGCCATTGGCATAGTCGAGCGGCGCGACCATCGGCTCGCAGCGATAGCGGCCCAACAGGTCAGCAATTTCGACCTCGACCCGCGGCATGACCATGGCCGCAAGCTTTTGACTGTCCTTGCGCAGCAGTTGGTTCAGGCTGCGCAAGGGCAAGCCTGTTGCAACGGGAATTTGCAGCGCAACGTGCCTTTGCGATTTAACCTGCATCGAGCCCGTGTCGATCAACCGAAGGTTTAAGGATATCGCCAAGCTTGCACCAGAGTGATCGCCACCGGTCAAGGAGAGCGACAGCTGAGAGGTGATGGAAAGCCCTGCCTTGGGCTGCAAGCTGGCAGCCCCCGCGCGCCGCCGCGTCAAATTCGCATAATCCATATCGGCTGGCGCGGTCGAGGCAGAGACAGGCTTTGGCCCCACCGCATCAGAGCGGGTCAGCTTGCCATTTTCAGAGCGCAAAAGCGCGTCTTGGATCTGCTCGGCCAAGGAAGCGCCAAAGTTTTCAAGCCAAACCGGCGCGCGCAGATCCACCGAAACCGCAGGCCGGTAGGCAAGCGCCGAGACCGCCGCGCGCTTGGCGCAGATATCCGAGCGCACAGGCTCGCCCACATAGGCCTCGACCGTCACGCGATAGAAATCGCCGCTTTTGCCCTCGGACAGCACGCTATACCCCAAGATCCGCGACGAGGGCCGCACCACCAATTGATCCGCCGTGAGAACAGAGTTTGCGCTGGCAGCAAAGCCATTCACATCAACCCCCGCCGACAAAGCCGCTTCAATCAGGGCTTCTTGCAGCGCACGGCGACGGGTGACATCGGCGCCAAGCCCGGTACTGACCGCCTGCCCCGTGGCCTGCACCCGGCGCAGCTCGGCTTTGGCTGGCAGGGCCAAACCGGCCGCAAGCAGAACAATCAAAGCTGAAACCAAGCGTTTCATCGCGCGCTCTAGGTCCGCGTCCGCCGTGCGACCCGCAGCATCTGCGCGATCATGTCACGATCCACCTCCAGCAGCACCTCGTAGACATCGGGCGATTTCGGCTCGATCCGGACGGTGCGCGCGCCGCGGATCACGCCGGTGACGGTGGCGCGCAGGGTGTCAGATTGCACAACCGCCTCTGCCATCGTGGTGCGGCTGTCCACGCTCAGACCGTGAATTTGCTCGGCCAAAGCCCGCGTTGCATCCATGCGCGCAGCGCGGATCGCCAGCAGCGTCTTTTGCGCCGTATTGCGCCCGGGCTGTACCGAGACAACTGCATAGCCAAGCCCTTGAAGCGTGGGCACCGTCGAGGCCGCCGTGACCGCTGGCGCCGGTGCAGGCTCCAAGGCATTCAGCGCGGCTTCAGTTGCGGCCAATTGCTGCGCCGCGGTTTGCTGCCGCGCGCCGTTATAAGGTGCAGCAGAGCCATTCGGCGCGACACAGCCAGAAACGAACATCAGCCCAAGCGAGAGGGCAACCAAGGGTAATTTGGTCAAAGCGGTCAACTCCTGTTTTGGGGAATGGCAAGAGATGCACCTCCCAACTGGTTTGGCCTTGCCTTGCAGGAAATGTGCCAGATCTCTGCCAACTTAGATTTTAAGCCGATTGGCACAGTTTTTGCTTCTATTTCCCACGAGCGTTTTAACGACGCTGCCGGCGGTGTGAGGTTTTGCTGAAATAAGGCAAAAAGCGCTGCTGGCGGCTTAAAAAGTGCAGATGTTTGAATTTTGACGGCCTGGGGGTGTCATGGAATTGACAGGGGTTACAAACCGTTTGGAGGAGCTGCGGCGCATGCTGCAAGGCTCGGCCATGCCAATCGGCATTCTTGCTTTGATTGCGATGATGGTCCTGCCGCTGCCCGCCTTTCTGCTTGATACATTCTTTGTGTTTAACATCCTGCTGTCGCTTTTGATCTTGATGGTTGCGATGCATTCGCATCGGCCACTGGACTTTTCGTCCTTCCCCAATCTTTTGCTGCTGGCAACGATTTTGCGTCTGTCGTTGAACGTGGCCTCGACCCGTATTGTACTGACAGATGGCCATAATGGGCCAGATGCAGCAGGAAAGGTTATTCAGGCCTTTGGCGATTTTGTGGTGTCAGGCAATTACACTGTCGGGATTTTTGTTTTTATCATTTTGGTGATCATCAATCTTGTGGTGATTACCAAAGGCTCGGGACGCGTGTCAGAAGTCTCGGCGCGCTTTACGCTTGATGCGATGCCAGGCAAACAGATGGCGATTGATGCCGATTTGAATGCGGGCATCCTGACGCCGGAAGAGGCCACCGCAAGACGTAAGGAAATTGGCGAAGAGGCCGAGTTTTACGGCTCGATGGACGGTGCGTCAAAGTTTGTCAAAGGCGATGCCATGGCAGGCATTCTTATTTTGGCGATCAACGTCTTTGGCGGGCTGATCATTGGCGTGGCTCAGCATGACATGGCCTTTGCAGATGCGGCGCAGACCTATGTGCTGCTGGCGATCGGCGACGGACTTGTTGCACAGATCCCCTCACTTTTGCTGTCTATCGCCACCGCCATCATTGTCACGCGGGTTTCTTCGGCAACGGATATGGCGGGGCATATCAGCACACAGGTTGGCCTGTCACGCGCCTGGATCCCAACGGCTGCGGTGGTGCTGATGATCGGCCTTGTGCCCGGGATGCCGAACGCTTTGTTCGGGATCTTTGCTGCCGCTGCGGGCGGCATTGCCTATGTTTTGCACCGCAAAGAACAGGCAAGCGCCGAAGAGGTCGCCCCAGAACCAGAGGCCGCTCCATCGCAGAATTCCGACATCATATCGCTTGAAGATGTGACGGACTACTCGCCGATTTCGGTGCAGCTGGGATACGGGCTTGTTCCGCTGGTTGACGAAGATCGCGGCGGCCAGCTGACGCGCCGCATCACCTCGATCCGCCGCGATGTGTCGCGCTCGATGGGGTTTGTGGTGCCGGGGGTGCGGATCCGTGATGATTTGGGCCTGCGTCCAAACCAATATCGCATTCGCATTGGTCAAACCATTGTTGGCGATGACGAGGTCTACCCCGACCGTAAACTCGCCATTCCAGACGCCAAATCGGCCGTCAAGATTGACGGGATTGAGGCGAAAGACCCCTCTTTTGGCGTAGATGCGGTCTGGATCCGCCCTAACCAACAGGCGCAAGCCGAGGCGCAGCACTATGTGGTAATCGAGCCGACCAGCGTGATCGCAACCCATCTGAGCCAGCTTTTGCTGAAACATGCTTCTGATCTGGTTGGGCAAGATGATGTGCAATTCATCCTCGACAATCTGGCCAAATCGTTTCCGCAATTGGTGCAATCGGTGGTACCAAAGATCATCTCACTGCCGGTGATGACCGAGATTTTGCGGATCTTGCTGTCAGACGGCGTGCCGATTTCGGATATGCGCCGGATTCTGGAGGGTCTGGGCGGCTCGGCCGGGCGAGGCAAATCGCCCGCCGATATGGCGGAATCGCTGCGTCCGGCATTGGCGCCGCTGCTGATCCAGCAAGTCACAGCGCTGGGGCAAGCCATGCCTGTCATCACGCTGGCCCCCGAATTGGAACAGCTGATGCTGAGAACAATGCGCCAAGCTGGCGACGAGGGCCTGATGCTGGACAACAAATTGGCCGAGACTTTGGTCCGATCGATCAATGACGCCTCTGAGCGGCTGGCCGCTGAAGGCCGCCCCGCCATTTGCGTGGTTGCGCCGCAAATTCGCCGACCCTTTTCGAACTTCGTCAAACCCCATGTGCCGCAATTGATCATTCTTGGCTTTAACGAACTGCCCGAAAACCGCCATGTCGAAGTGGTGGCCTCGATCGGTGCGACGGAAAGCCTCGCGACACCCGCAGCACCGCAGAAAGTATGAGGTAACGCGCCATGCCAACAATCACCGTCACCGCCCCCGACAGCGCGCTTGCGATGGACGAAATCATGCGCCGCCTTGGCGATGGGGCTTTCATCCTTTCGACCAAAAGCCATAACGGCCAGATCGAAATTCGCGCCACAAATGATCCGCTGCCGGTAAAAAATGACAAGCCGGAGAAGGCTGACAAACAATCTTTTGGCGAGCTTTTTGCCAAAGTTGGCTTTGCGGACGAGCATTTCGTCTTGAACCGCCCCCGCAGCAATGCCCCACATCCGCAGGCGGGCGACAAGACTTTGAGCTTGGTTCAGCCCCCAGAGGAGGCCAAAGCCCCGAGCAACGCCGTTCATGTCACGCTCGAAGATCCCGTGCAAAGCGCTCTCGCGCCAAGCAAGCCGCCCCATAATGACAGCAGCACCGCGTTTTTGGAGGGGATGTTTGACAAAATTCGCAGTTTTGATGCGGTGCGAGAGGGGAAAATCGAAGATCTACGGCGGCGTCTTGAGCGGGCTATCGCAGGCGTTGAAGCGGCTCGGGCGGCGGCAGATTTTGCCGAAGCCGAGGCGCGCGCCCTTGAAACCGCGCGCGAGCAATTGCAAAGCGAGGTGCGCGAATTGACCGCAGCGCTTGTGGCGACCAAAGAAGCGCATGCGCGCATTGGCGAAGAGGATGCGCTGCTTGCAACCGGCTTTGACGCCCAATTGGTCGGCCGTTTGACGGCGGCGGCCTCGGGCAACCGGCACCTCGACTTTGCTTCGGGTCTGGCGCGTGAAATCGCCGCCGCCCAATCACAATTAAGCTCGGTCCTCGAGGGCGGAGGCTTGGTGGTCGCGGGGCCAAGTGGGGCTGGCAAAAGTCACCTTGCAGCTAAATTTGCAGCGCTGCTTAAATTAGCGTTTCCTGAAAGTCGGGTGCAATTGGTCTCTGTTCCGTATCAATTCGATAATATCACACTTTCGGGCCTTGCTCGGCAAATCGGCATTGATCACTCTTATCTAGAAATCGAAGACCTTTCGGATCTTTCGCATTTCGATCCTGATCTGCGTCTGGTTCTAGATATAAATCTAACTGGCGCACAATTGGGCCAATTGCGTCCGCAGCGTGTTGGAAAAGAACCGCTCCCTGTTGTTCTCGCTATGCCTGCTGGCCAAAGCCTTGGGCGGATCAACCAAACCCTTGCGCACTACGAAGGCATTGCATCGCAAATCGCCCTAACCAAGCTGGATGAATACGAATGCGACGCGGCTGAACTTTGCGCCTATGCGACCTCGACTTTACCCGTAGGATGGTTGTCGGGCACCCAAGATATTGAAGGAACTTTAAATGAAGCCAGTGTCGAAGTATTCCGAGATTATATAATAGGACTGCTACCAGAACAATCGCCGGTCGAGGCGACAACTCAGCTCGCTGCGGAATAGGAAAAAGTATGCCTCACTCTATTACAATCGCAAGCGGCAAAGGCGGAGTTGGCAAGACGTCAATATCGGTCAACCTTGCTCTGATGCTGCAAAAGCTGGGTAAGCGCATGACCTTAATGGACGCCGATTTTGGTTTGGCAAATACCCATATTCTGCTTGGCATGAATGCAAAAAAATCTTTGGCAGATGTGATTAGCCTGGGCAAACCGGTGGAAGAGGCCATTGAAATCGGGCCAAACGGGGTGCAGCTTTTGGCGGGCGGCAGCGGCATGATTGATCTTTTGCATATGTCGCAGGCCGATCGCTTTGATCTTGTTAGAAAAATGGATGCGCTTGCTGATAAAACCGACATCCTTTTGGTCGATGCGCCAGCCGGCGCAGCCGATAGCACGCTGGATTTTATGGCGGCCTCTGACCGTGTGGTTGTGGTGATCGTCGCAGAACCAACCTCCTTTATGGATGCATATGCGCTGATTAAAGCCTCGCATTTGGAACGAAAATTGCAAAGCTTTTCTATTATCGTAAATATGGAGAACAGTGCAGTGGAAGCTCAAAAGCATTTTGAAAAATTTCGAGCAATTTGCATGCGGTTTTTAGACGTAGAGCTGACCTTTTTGGGAAATGTTCCAATGTCGCAAAGGATGCGGCGCGCTGTGGCTGCGCGCAAACCCGTGCTGCTGTCTTCATCCGACACGCAAACGGTCGAGCATGTCGCCTTTCATGACATTGCGCTGCGGCTTTTAAGCGCTCCCCAAAATATCAACGGCGGCATTCGCTTTTTTCAAGCAGCGAATGGTGCGATGGAGCAGGTGTGACGTGACATGAACACCCAATACAGCGAAATGAGGCCATCTCCGCAGAACCTGATTGAGTCAGAGCTTAATCAAGTCCGCCGGATCGCGCATTTTTATCATGGCCGCGTCAGGGGCGTGATTGAAATTGAGGATCTAATTCAGGTCGGCAATCTTGGCTTGATAGACGCGGCCCAAAGATATGTTCACAGAGATGGTGTTACTTTTGGATCCTATGCCGGCATTCGTATTCGGGGCGCCATTGTTGATCACTTGCGTCGCGCGTCGCATTTGTGCCGCACGACAATTGCAATGCGGCAAAAAGTAAACCGCGCGACGGAAAGCTTAGAACGTCGATTGCAGCGCATGCCAAGTGCCACAGAAATCGCGACAGAAGCGGGGATGAATATCCACGAATATGAAGAGTGGCGCGTTGTTTTTCAGGCGAATACCCATAACACAATAGATGAAATGATGGATGACTTTTCCATTTGGTTTCATTCCTCGGATGACAATCCTGAAGACCATTTAGCCAAAGTGCAAATGAAGGCGTCTCTGCGCCGCGCATTGGAGGTTTTAAGTGAAAAAGAGGCTTTGGTGATTCAGTTGTATTACGTTGAAGAGTTGAACGTTTACGAAATCGCCGAGGTACTAGAAGTAACCACAGGCCGCGTGTCGCAAATCAAAAAGGCAGCCATTTTACGACTGCGCGATCGTTTGGCCGAAATTACAGGCGAAGCTATTGGGTGAGAGGGAATTTGAAAAATCCACCAAACCTTGAAAGGCTATCCAACTTACAAATGTTCGTGCAAAGTGCAGAACTGCGCATATTAGGTATTCATTCGCGTCTGACCTTAGAAGTCTCTTGCCAGTTATCGAATATCGCGCGGGGCAGTTGCACGCTTTCTTTTCATCCTGTTGATGCCATTCCGCTGCACGCTCTTGGAAAGATCGAGGTGCCGATACATCGACCTGTGATGCATGGAGATTTGTCGATAACCCGCAGTCTTTTTGATCTTTTGCGTCACGAATTGCGCCATGTGACCAGCCGCCCTGCAAGTATCGTTTTAGCCTTGGCCGAAGAAATTGCAGTGACCAGCCTTGGCGATTTATGGCTTGATAAAACAACCATGCTGACAGTGCGTGACATGTCGGTGATTTTGCCTTTAGTTTAAACAGCAAGGCGGGCGAAATCCTTTAAGATCGCGCCCGCCTAGCCTTATAAAACAACCACAGCCTTTAACGCTGCGTCAGCTTTTCAATCATATCAGAGTTGGTCTGAAGAATCCGAGCGGCGCCGGAGAATTGTTGCTGCGCCCTAATCATGCCTGTCATCTCGACCGTCATATCGACGTTGGATGTTTCCAGCGCACCGCTTTGCACCTGTCCATATCCATCAGCGCCACCAATACCATAGGCAGGAGCACCTGAATTCACTGTAGGCTCAAATCGCGAAATACCAAGCGAGCGCATAGCCAACGGGTTTGGAAATGTCGCCAAGCCAATCTGGCCTAATTTGGTCACGGTTTGGCCATAGGTCCCAAAAATTGCGCCGTCTTTATTGATTTCAAGGGCCGATAACTTTGCACCATCCTTCTCATAGGGCACATTCAGCTTTGTTAAGGATCCAGAAGACAATTCTGCACCATCTGCTAAATTTGAGAAGCCCATAATATAAGCCCCATCGGTTGCGCGCATATCCCCGCTTGCATCAAGCGAAAATTCACCATTGCGTGTAAAAATACGACGATCGCTGATCGCCCCGTCCGTGGTGGGGGGGGCCGTTACAAAAAGACCACTGCCCGACAGAGCAAGATTCAAGACACCATCGCGATTTGCCAAGTTACCTTGCGAAATGCTGCGGCGGGTTGATTCCACCGCACTGCCAAGGCCAGTTGTTAAACGCTGAACGGATTCAGCCGAAGCGGCACCGTAAAGATCAGAGAAACTCACATCGCTGCGCTGGAACGCCGTCGATCCAGCATTGGCAATGTTGTTTGAAATTACGGCAAGTTCGTGCATCGCAGTGGACATGCCAGATCGAATAGTACCATACATTTTCGGCTCCTTTAAGCACGGGGGGTAGCCAGCTTTTGCATAAAGCGTGCCAATCCCCCGTCAGCGCCTCACATGCTGAAACTTTTAACCTGACAATCAGCCAGCACGGTTTGCTTGCCCTGACTTAGAAAAACTCTTTTCGCGTTCAGATCAATCATCCATAAGATCGGCGGTGTCGATAAAATCAGCATATCTTGGCTGGTCTTGGCAATGGGCAGCTGCTGCTCGCCAGAGGGGCGCGAAAGAGTGACCCGATCGCCTACAGATCGGTCAATAACACGCAGCTCAAACGGGCCGGTGAGCGCGCTTGTGCAGCTAAAAGACAGCTGCTCGAAGCGTCGAAAGGCGTCGCAATCGTGCAAAACCGCGCCCATCGACAGCAGAGAGGCAAAAACCAGCTTGCTCATGCGCCAGCCTTTTTTGCGCTGGGGGCTTTGGGCTTGCGCGGGGGCTTATCTGGCGTGATCGGCTCGGCCGCGGCGAGGGCTGATTCCTCAACCACTTCGGCCTTGCCCGCGCTGACAAGCTTGCTGGCATCTTCTGGCTTGACCGCGATTGTCGAGCCTTCGAAGAAAACCATCCCGTTCACCTCAGCTTCGGCTAAGATTCTGACCTTTTGCCAAGGTTTTGATGTTGGAGTTGCTGGACTGATTGGGCTGGCCTCGGTTTCGGGGTTTGGTTTGGCCAGCCTGTCGCCGCCTGCCCCGCCCAAGGACATCAGTTTAAGCTTGGAGGAGATCTCGGGTTTGGGCGCCAGAACGTCTTGCACAAGCGCGGGCATCTGCCCCTTTTGCAAAGCCTCCAGCCGCCGCCGCACGATCCAGGTCTGCGCCGCCAGATTGGCAAGCCGGTTGTCCTCGGTTGTTTGTCCTTCAAAGGCGCCCTGCAAGTTCGCCAAAGCATCCAGCAGCGACAGATTGCCAAGCGCAGTCAAGAGCTTGGCGCGCGCGCGCTCGAGCTTTGGGCTGAGTTTGGGATCTGCGGCCGAAGCAGGGAGGCTGCGCAGGGCATCAAGGTTTTTCAGGGGGGGTGACATTTTTTTCTCCCAAGACTGACAAGTTGGCACTGTGCTTGCAAATTCCGCTCCAACTCGACCTCGCAGCTTTAAAAAACACAAGGCCTCCAAGTATCGCCATGGACAGTATCGCCGCTTCTTTGAACGTTCACGCTCAGGCTCTTGATTTGCGCAACAAGCGCAATGAAATTCTGGCCTCTAACATCGCAAATGCGGCAACGCCGCACTTCAAAGCCCGTGACCTTGATTTCAATGCCGAACTGGCCAAACATCTCGACACCGGCGGCCCGCTGCACACAAGTGACGCCCGCCACATTCCACAAGCAGGCGTTGGTGGCCCAACCAACCTGAAATATCGTGTTCCGACCGAACCCTCTTTGGATGGCAACACGGTCGAACTTGCAGTCGAGCAGATGCAATTTTCGGAAAACGTGATCCGCTATCAGGCCTCTCTCAGCTTTCTAAATCGCCGCATCAGTGGCCTGCAATCTGCGATCAAAGGGGAATAATCATGGATAAGATCACCTCGGTCTTTGATGTCGCCGCGCGGGCCATGTCGTCGCAGATGACGCGGCTGAACACCGTTGCCTCTAACCTTGCAAACGCCAATTCGGTCGGCAGCTCGCCCGAGGATACCTTCAAGGCGTTGCGACCGGTTTTTGCGACGCAATATGCTGAAAAAATTAACAAATCCGGCCTAGCCACCGTGGGCGTAGATGGCATCGTGGCTCTGGACCGCGAGCCCGGCAAAGTCTTTGCCCCCGACCATCCAAAGGCCAATGCTGATGGCTATATCTTTCGAGCCGCCGTCGATACCGACGAAGAAATGGTCGAGATGCTGGAAGCCTCGCGCCAATATCAAAACAATCTTGAAGTCCTGTCCACCCTGCGCAGCTTGATGATGCGCACGGTGAACATGGGCCGTTAATCCGAAAAGGATCTGTTGCAATGGCTACCATCGACCCAAGCAATGCCGCTCAGCAAGCCCTGTTTGACAAACTGGGTATCTCGACCTCAACCGGCAAAACCACAAATGCGAAACTTGGCAACAGCAACCTTGGTCAAGATGAATTCTTGAAGCTGATGACAACGCAGTTGCAAAACCAAGATCCCTTTGCCCCAATGGACAATGGCGATTTCATCGCGCAGATGGCCCAGTTTTCCAGCGTGACCGGCATTCGCGAAATCTCGACGGGGATTACGGCGCTTTCTGACGAGATGAAAAAGCTGCGCGTGGCGACGGCCTCTAACCTGCTGGGCCATTCGGTTCTGGTGCCGGGCAACATCGCGCGCCCCGACAGCAATGGCGAGATCAACGGCGTGATCGACCTGCCCGCGGCCTCGAGCACCACGCGTGTGTCGTTCTCGGACGCGGAAACCGGCGAATATCTTTACCAACTGGATCTTGGCAGCCAGCCCTCTGGTCTGGTCGGCTTTAGCTGGACTGACATTCCGTCCGAAACGCTTGCCAAGCGCCATGCGATCCAAGTGGATGTGGCCGTTGATATCGGCAAAGGTCAAGAAAACCTGCAACCATCGGTTTTTGCACGGGTTCTGGCCGCATCGGCCGCTGGCACAAGATCTGATGATATGATGCTGGACGTTCAAGACTATGGCGAAATCGCCACCAGTGACATCACCAAATTCCGCTGATCCCCGCACCGAAAGGCAAAACCCATGTCGTTTTATACAGCACTCACCGGACTTAACGGCGCGCAATCAGATATTTCTGCGACGTCGAACAATATCGCCAACGTTGGCACCACCGGTTTCAAGCGCAGCCGCGCTGAATTTGGCGATATCTTCGCCACCTCGCCCTTGCAGAATTCGTCTTCCTCGATCGGTTCGGGCGCTATCCTGAAAGGGATCAAACAGCAGTTCACGCAAGGCAATATTGCGTCCTCGTTGAACGCGCTCGATCTTGCGATTTCGGGCCAGGGCTTTTTTGCGCTGAAACCCTCGCTGACATCGTCGCAAACGGTCTATACCCGCAACGGATCTTTCAACGTCGACAATGACCGCTATGTCGTTGATAGTTCAGGGCAATATCTGCTGACCTTCCCCGTCAACACCGATGGCTCTGTTACCGCGAAAGACCTTGAAAGCGCGGTGCCCTTGCAGTTGCCGGTGACCTCTGGCGATCCGAATGCGACATCCAACATCCAGCTGGGCGTGAACGTGCCCGCCGGCGCGCCCGTGATCACAAGCCAGGCCAAGTTTGAAAATGGCTATGTATTTAACCCTGACGACCCCGAGAGTTATACAAACTCGACCTCGATCACCATCTTTGACGATCTTGGCAATCCGACCATCGCCACGATCTATTTTATCAAAACCCAAAATGCTTCGGCGACGGATCCAACCAATAAATATGACACGCGCCTTGTGATCAATAATACGATCATCAATCCAAATTTGGTTGCCGCCGTGAATGACACAGGAAGCCAGATTTTTGTTGACCGCTTTGGCAATCAAACCACGCAAGTGCCCGATGATAACTATTTCCTCGAAGGCAAAGGGTCTCCACTTTATAAACTGGATGATTTACAAACCAAGGTTGCCTCGCAACCTGCCTCCATACGCGGCGAGCAGGCCGGTTTTGATTTTGGCGAAGAGGGCGATAAGCTGGTTGAAATCGTCACCGACCCCTTGATGTTTTCTGCCACCGAAGAAGGCGGCAATAGCAATTCGGGTGTTTTCTGGGGCAAAGATTTCTTGCTGGTCAATGTCGATGACAGCGATGCCCCTGTGTCCATTGATTTGCGGCCTGGAAAATACAATGCCACCCAGCTTGCCGCCGAGGTAGAGCGGGCCATTAACGAAGCTTATGGCGATGACAAAAAATTTCAGATCGTTCAAAACGTAGATGATGAACTGACGATTGATCTTTACAAACTTGGTCTGGATGGCAGCCCTGTCTCGCTTGGCGAAGATAAGATCACAGTCGATCTTTTAAAAGAAACTTCCGTTTCGGAATTGTCTGGCATCGCAATTGATGGGGCCTCGCCCGATTTTACCAAGGACGAGTTCTTGGTGCATGTTCAGCAGCGCATCAATGCGACGCTGAACGATTATATTGATCCCACAGGCAACAACGGCGCCGCGACCCTCGGGGTTGATGGCCGCATGTTCACCCGCGTTTTAGGCGAGAAAATTGACCAAACGCCAACGGCCCCTGCAATCATCCAGATTGATCACAACACCGGAACTGATGGCATAACGGCGGCGACGGAAACAAAATATCTGGCCTTCTCCAATTTTGGGAATAAAGCCTCGCTTTCGGTCTTTGACAAAAGCGTTTTGCTGCAAGCGCCCGCTGGCACCAATAAGTTCACTTATGATCCGACCCAAAATACGATCACGATGTATGTGCCCTCGGGCAGCTACGACCCAAAATCAGCCACTATTCAACTTCAAGGGCCCACCACAGGTCAATTTGGCGCGCTCTTAAACGGCAGAACGGTTCGATTGATCGACTCTGCAGGCACTACTGCGAATGGCTTTACCAAAATCCAAATCGACGCCTCCGGCCTCTCTTTATCAGAGACTGGCTTTTCGTTTGACGCTGCGGGCGATCCAATTACGCTTTTGTTCAATCCGTCGTCTGACGTACAGGCCTTCTTTGAAGGGTCAGACAATGGCACAGAGGGTGTTCTGACCACTTTTAACAGCTCAAAGATCGTCCTGCGCGAAATTGGTGCGGATGCAAACCGCAGCACAGCGGCTTCTTCTTATGATCATGCTTTTGTCATTAGCAAAACCAACTTGAATGCGACAGAATTGCAAGCTGTTAGCAGCCTTGGCCTGAGTAAATTGCTGTATGACGGTACCGACGCCACAACGATTGCCTCTTCAACTGCGAACATCAATTCGGTCAACAAACTGAATTGGGTCGATGAGACCAATCCTGCAATTAAGGTTTCTTACGACGAGATCAATCAAAGGCTGCAATTCTCTGTCGACAGAACAGTTTTAGGCACTGGCACAGGATCAAACTTTAACTCCTTCACAGTTTATGGATCGGCAGATGCCCAAGATACAAATAATCTTGGCATTCCAGACAGTGGCAATGCCTCTCAGGTGCTTATTCGCGGCGGTGAAATCCTGTCAGCCGAAAGCTTTGTTGCCGACGGCGAAGAGATTCAGCTGAACGACAAGCGCTATGGTGTCACGGTCAATTACAAATCAGACACGAAATCTTTCGTAATCAATTCAGGTACAACAGGTGAAAAGATTGCAGCCAATGGTGCCATCGGCGTCACGGCATCGCAAAAAGCCTCGAATATCCAGATTGGGCGCCGAACCCTGAATGGGGATGGCACTGTGGATGCAAGCGAGGTCATCAACCTGGACAATCGGATTATTGGCGGTGGTGAAAATGCGGTCTTCGGTTTTGGTGTGACAAAGTCGGATTACCTTTTTAACGCGGGAACCGGACTCGCCTCGCAGCCTGCAATTGCGACGGGCCGCGCTGCTCAAAGCGATCTGACCCAAGTATTCCGTCTTACTGGTAATGGTGGTGAAAACATATTTAATATCTCGGTGAACGGCATTGCCGGGATCATTGAAATTCCACCTGGAAATTATGTAGGTACAACCCTTGCCACAGCGCTTGAAGAGAAAATAAACCAGATTGCCGATACTCTGACCGGCGAGGGTGTTGGCGGTGTGACCGTTCGCTATTCTGCAGCAACCAATAACTTTACGTTTATGACAGGCACCACCGGCGATACCTCGACAATCAAGGTAAAAGGGACGGCGCAGCTTGGGCTTGAAGATGTGCCGTTGGGGGTTGGATCTGTCCCTAAAATCTACAATCTCGTGCAAGCCAAAGATGCCGATGGTGTGGCGCTTTATGTTGACGCGGATGGCAATGTGGTAAAATCTCCGCCAGATAATATGGTTACAGGCTATTATCCGCTTTATATCGATGAGGGTGAACTGACTTTCGACAAAACCGGTAAGCTTGTTAGCCCAAAGAATATGGTGCATTTCGAACAACAGGCCGATGGGTTTTCGATTTCGCTTGATGTCGACTTCGCAGCCTCGACCCAATATGCACAGCCCTTCTCGGTTTTGTCAGTTGAACAGGATGGTTACACCTCGGGCCGACTTGATGGTCTTGAAATCGACAGTTCTGGCACGATTCGTGCAAACTACACGAACGGCCAGAACAAGCCGTTGGGTAAAATCATGATTGCAACGTTTAATAACCAAAACGGACTAAAGCAGGTGGGCAATGCCACCTATGTTGCGACAGCCGTTTCGGGAACGCCGCAAGTGGGTGAGGCGGGATCCGAGGGGTTCGGCAGCATTCAATCCGGTTCTTTGGAACGCTCAAACGTTGATATCACAGAAGAATTGGTCAACTTGATTACCGCCCAGCGGAACTTCCAAGCCTCGGCCAAAGCAATTGAGACCACGACCACCCTGACCCAAACCATCATTAATATCCGGATGTAAGGGTCGCTTAAAAGGACGAAACCCATGGACCGCATGATCCACACTGCGCTGAATTCAATTCGCAATATCTATGATATTCGTTATACCACATCACAGAATTTGGCCAATATGGTGGTTCCTGGGTTTCGCCGTGAAATGCCAAACGAAGGCGGCAGCGGCTTTTTACTTGATAACGGTAAGTTGAGCGCGCGCGCCTTTGCTTTGGAAATGGGGCCGGCTCAGTTTTCTGAAGAATCCGGCGCAATCAACCCTTCTGATTTGCCAACCGACGTAGCTTTAGTCGATGAGTCCTATTTTATCACTGACCCAGGTGATAGTAACTTTGCTCTTTCACGGCGCGGCGACCTCAAAACAAATGCCGAAGGTCAGCTCACTGACGGCGCAGGCAGCCTTATGATGTCCAGCACGATGCAGCCGTTGAACGTGCCAGCCTACCGTGAAATTCAGATCACCCAAATCGGCGAGATTCTGGTCAATCCGCTGCAAGCCGAAGCGGGCACTTTTATTTCAGCGGGATTTATCGGAACCACGACGCCGCAATCAAAGTTAGTCAAAGATCTTGATGGCCATATTCGCTATGCTGACAGATCAGCTATTACGCCTGATCAATCGGGAACGATCATGCAAAATGCCTTGGAGGCCTCGAACGTTAATCCAGTTGAGGAGCTGGTGAATTCGATGCAGATGCAGCGCCAATTTGAGATAAACCTGAAGCTTATATCGGCAGCGAAAGAATTAGACGAAGGCGGCGCGCAATTGTTGCGCATGCCCAACGAGTAACTCATTTTTATAAGCCGGTCTGGCACGGCGTTTGCAATAGTCCTTGTATCAGTTTCAAAAGGACTTGAGCCATGTCTTCCAGCGCTATGCATGTTGCGACAACCGGTCTTAATGCTCAACAGCTTAAGATGCAGATCATTGCCAACAACTTGGCAAACGTTAATACAAACGGCTTTAAACGCGATCGCGCGAATTTTGAAAGCCTGCTTTATCAAGTGATGCGCTCGGGTGGCGCGCAAACTTCTGATGGAACGATGCTGACCTCCTCGTCCACCATTGGAACCGGGGTACGGCTGGTTTCGACCGACAAGCTTTATACCCAAGGCAGTCTAACCAGCACCGAAAACTCGATGGATATGGCCATCGATGGCCAAGGCTTCTTTCAGGTTCTGCTGCCAGATGGGCGAATGGGCTATACCCGAAATGGCGCCTTTTCGCGTGACGCAAATGGCACTTTGACCACGGCCTCGGGCTATGTGGTGCAACCAGAGATCCAAATTCCAGATGGCGCAACAGAAATTAACGTCGGCGCAAATGGCGTGATCACAGTTTTGGTTGGGGGGTCTTCCTCGCCGCAAGAAGTTGGTCAATTAACGCTTGTCGATTTCACCAATCCGCGCGGATTGCAGCCAATTGGGGAAAACTTTGTTGTTGAGACACCAGCATCTGGTGCGCCGATTGAAGGCAACCCCTTTGAAGGCGGCTTTGGTAAAATCACTCAAGGCTATTTGGAAGGCTCGAACGTCAATGTGGTTCAACAACTTGTCGATATGATCGAGACGCAACGGGCCTATGAAGTCAGCTCGAAATCAATCACCGCGGTTGATGAAATGATGAAATATATCTCGAATAATCTGTAAGGTAACGCATCATGACGGCGAATGTTGCTGCAAAAATCGGATTGTGCCTTTTGGCTTTAAGCGCCTGCTCGGAAGTGATCGAAGAAAAGGCGTCTGTCGATTATCAGCCCGTGTACACCCTGCCCGAGGCAATGGATCCTATGGCAATGCCGACGGGTGGAATTTATTCCAGCGCTCAGGTTGGGCTTTTTGCCACTGACCGACGCGCGGGACGCGTGGGCGATATTTTAACCGTCGCCTTCACAGAAAGCTTTTCGGCCACAAAATCGCAAAACGCAGCTGCGGCGAAATCAAGCAACGCGAATTTGGCTGTGCCACTTTTGGGTTCTACCCTCGGCACCAAGTTGGCAACGGGCACAGACCAGAATTTTACGGGATCAGGGTCTGCGGCGCAGTCGAATTCGCTGACAGGGCAGGTTTCGGTGCATGTCATTCGCGTCTTGCCCGGCGGGAATCTGGAAATCTTGGGCCAAAAGCGGCTGACGCTGAACAATGGCGATGAATATATTCGCGTCAAAGGCATCGTACGTCCCGAGGATATTTCTTCGGATAACGTCGTGCAGTCTGATCGAATTGCGGATGCTGATATTAAATATGTCGGTGCTGGCGAATTGGCAGACACCGGCAAACAAGGCTGGCTTGGCCGCGCTTTGACATCTGTAAATCCGTTTTAAGGAGCAACGCCATGACGCCTTTATTGCGCATCGCAATCACGACTTTGATCCTGCTTTTGCCAAGTTTTGCCTCGGCAGAACGGATCAAGGATATTTCCTCGATTGCGGGCGTGCGGGGCAACCAATTGATTGGCTATGGCATTGTTGTGGGCTTGGCGGGATCGGGCGATGGCAGCACCGGCCTGACGCTGCAATCGATGGAGGCGATGGTGTCGCGTTTTGGTATTGTCACGAATGCTGCGGGGCTGAATGCCAAGAACGCGGCCGCGGTTATGGTGACGGCCGAGCTGCCAGCCTTTATCAAACCCGGGCAGAAGATGGATGTGACCGTGTCGACCGTGGGCGGGGCCAAGTCTTTGCGCGGCGGCACCTTGCTGATGACGCCACTTTTGGGGGCCGATGGCGAGACCTATGCCATCGCGCAGGGCAATCTTGTGGTGGGCGGTCTGGGTGTCGAGGGGGCTGACCAATCCTCCCTGGTGGTGAATATCCCGACAACAGGTCGGGTTTTGGGCGGGGCCACGGTTGAAAAAATGGTTGAGACCAGCTTTTTGGAAACTGAAAACCTGATCCTGAACCTGAACCGCGGCGATTTCACGGGCGCGCATAATATGGCCGAGGCGATCAATGAGATGTTCGGCGCAGGCGTCGCGGTGCCGCTGGATTCAAGTTCGATCCGCGTGCGCGCGCCGCAAGATGCATCGCAGCGGGTTTCCTTTGTTTCCTTGCTGGAAAATCTCGAGGTTAAGGATGCCGAACCTCCGGCACGGGTGATCGTGAATTCGCGCACCGGCACCATCGTGATCGGCGGCAATGTGCGCGTGACGCCAGCTGCGGTAACGCATGGGTCCCTGACGGTGAAGGTCAACGAAAACCCCACTGTCACCCCGAATTCAAATGTAGCGATGAACGGCAATCAAACCGTCGTCACCCCTGCGGCGCCAACGGTGACACCCAACAGCCAGATTTCGGTCGATCAACCGAATGTGCGCGCCTTTGTCTTTGATGCCGGCGTCTCGCTGTCGTCTTTGGTGGATGCGATCAACGCAGTTGGGGCCTCGGCCTCGGATCTTGTGGCCATTCTGGACGCCCTGCATGAAGCCGGCGCGCTGCATGCCGAACTTTTGGTGATCTGAGGACAGATGATGGACAAACTCGCAGCGCTTCCCCTGCCCTTACCCGCCCAAGATGCAGGCTTTGGCCGGCCAAATATCTCGACCCGCAACGCAGGGGCGGGCGAGTTGCGCCAGGCCGCCGAGGAGTTCGAGGCGATGTTCGTGCGCATGATTATGGCCGAGGGGCATCAGGCGAAATTGGCAGATGGGCTGTTTGAAAGCGATAAGGACGACGCCTTTCAATCCATGCTCGACAACGAATATTCGCGCTCTGTGGCAGGGCAAGCCGATCTGGGCATAGCCAACGCGCTTTACGCACAATTCGCCAAGAGCCTGCCGAAAGAGGGGGAATGATCCGGTGTCAAGCCTTCTCGACATCGCCTCTAGTGGGATCCAAGCCTATCGCAAGGCGCTGGCGGTTACCGGCCAAAACATTGCCAATATCAACACCGAAGGCTATCGGCGCCGCGAAATCTCACTGAGCGAAGTCTCTGGCGGCTCGAGTGACATCACCACAATTTCCGATCAAACCGGATTAGGTGTTCAGGTAACTGACATTGCCCGCGCCTTTGATGAGTTTCTTGCCAGCCGAACCCGCGGTGCTACGGCAGATTTTGGTGAGGCAGAAGCCAGCCAAGTTAGCCTGGAGGCGCTTGAAAAAACGATTCTGCCCAGTGACTACGACCTGACCTATTTCTTAACCGAGTTTTTTGACGGTCTCAGCTCGATCGCCCAAGCCCCTGCCGATCTGTCAGGGCGCGTGGTAGCGATGAGCCAAGGCGAGGCTTTGGCGGGGGCCTTTGGCCAGACGGCTTCGGCGCTTTCCAGTTTGAAAGATCAGATTTTAGCACAGGCGAAAATCACCGTAACCGAGGTAAACTCGCTGCTTTCGGGGCTGCAAAACACCCAGCGTCAGGTCATTGCCACTTCGGCAGGATCGGGGGCGAACGCGATTTTGGACTCGCGCGATAACACCCTGTCTAATCTGTCGCAATACATTGGCACCACCTTGGAAACCATGTCGAATGGTGCCGTAAAGCTGCGGCTGGGGGCCTCGGGCAATGGGCCAATCTTGGGCACTGTCACCGATGTTGGATCTTTGGCAGTGCAAGAGGGGGACGGCCGTCTGATTGTGTTGGCGGGCCAAAACCAGGGTCTTTCCGAGACACAGGAAGTCACCTCGGGGCGTTTGGCGGGCTTAATGTCCGCCTATGAGACCGTCTCTTCAACCTTGGACAAACTGGACGCGCTTGCAAAGCAATTGGCCACCGATTTCAACAGGGTGCATGCGCAGGGTCTGTCTTTGGACGGCAGCGCGGGCGGGATGATGTTCAGCGCTGACGCTTGGTCGATCGCGCGACCTCAGACCAATCTGGGCGATTTCTCGACCTCGGTAAGCGCCGATCAGGTGATCCCCAGCGGATCGCAGCCCGCAAGCTTTATCTATGACAGTAAAACTGCAAATTGGATCGGCACGCTGGCCGATGGCAGCCTGGTCAAAAGCCCTAAAGCCAAGATTGTTTTGGAGGGGGTCACCGTTACGATCACCGGCCAACCGGCGAATGGCGACAGCTTTATCTTGGCGCCTTCGGTGGGCAAGGCTGAAAACATGCGGTTCCTGCTGAAGCGCCCCGAGGAACTGGCGGCCGCGGCAATGGTTATGGCCAGCGCGGATGCTGGCAACATGGGCAGCGCCGAGGTCACCCTTGTTGGCAGCGGCAAGATAGATCCAGCAAACCTGCCGCTGCTTTCGGATGTGACGGGCAATGATGTCTCGGGGCTTGCAGGCGCGCGCTTGCGGGAAAATGGTGCGATCGGGCTTATTCCTGCGGGCACGGCAAGCGTCGATCTGGTCTCGCTGACACGACAAGAGCAGATCGGCTTTACCCTAACCACCGAACAATCCCGCACGGCGGCGGGCCTAAGCTTGACCCTTGCCGACGGCCCCTATGCGGGATCGCATAGTTTCAGCTGGCCGAACAATTCGCCACTGGCAGGCGATGCCGGCACGACAGAGCAGATTGCCAAAGCGCTTAACACAGGGGCGCTGACAGATGCCAACGGCTTGAGCCTTGCCGATCTTGGGCTTTACGCCGCGGGTGCGGGCACAAACCTGACGCTTGCCTCGCAGACAGCAAGCCTTGGCGCCGGCAGCCTTGGCGGTGTGACAGGCACGGTGACGCCGCGCATCTCGAGCGCCAGCGATATTCAGGTCTTTACCCGAGAAGGTGTGCAGATCGCAGGCACCGCTCTCAGCCAAGCCGATGTCATCCGCTATCTGACGGCCGCGAACGGTTTTTTGCCCGATGCAGAGTATCGCGCAGACTATCTGAACACCAGCTATCGCGGCATGACTGTGGATCGGGCCAGCGCAAGCGGCAGCGCCAGCCTGACACTTGGCGGCGCGGGATTTGCCCCCTACCAACAGGCCGGCAGCAGCTTGGCCGCGCGCTCAAGCGAGGGCGGCAGCCTTGTGTTGACGCTTGCGGGCGAGACCAGCCCCATCGCCCTGCCCCAAGGTGCCATGGCGGGTTATATCGCCTCTCTGATCAACAAACAGTCAGCCGATACCGGCATTCACGCCGATGCTAGTACTAAGCTTGCCTTTTCCGAGGTTCCCGACGGCGTGATCTCGTTTCAGATCATTGGGGCCAATAGCACGGCTATCACGATCAGCGCCGGCGTCTCGAATGGTTCTCTCACCGAACTGGCCCGCGCGCTGAATGCCCAAAGCAGCGCCACAGGCTTCAGCGCCAGCCTGAGCAATGACGGCAAGCGCTTGGCTCTTAGCAGCACGCTCGGCGATGATTTGGCCTTGACCAGTGTGACCAGCAGCGGAGGCGCCTTCAAGATTGGCGCAGTCGACGCAAGTGGGGCATTTTACGGCACAGCAGAAACACTGGGCGGGGCAGCAGGCAACAGCAGCTTGCGGCTGGGCGGCATGGTAACGCTGACATCGGCGCTGGACTTTAGCGCCAGCTTTAACGGTGGCGCAGCTATGGCAAGCCAGCCCGATGCCTTTGTCCAAGGCCTGATGCAGCGCAGCCTTGATCCGGCCGGCAGCTGGCAAGAGATTGATTTCAAGCTTACCGAAGGGCTTGATAGCAATGAAGCCGGTGCCGAGGGGCTGTTGGCCTCGGTGGGGGCGACGACACTGTCCTTAAGCATTGGCGGAGAAACCGTCAGCCTAAAGGCCAACAGCCTGACCGATCTTTTGCCATCAACCGTGGCCAGCGCAATGGCGCAAAGCCTACGAGCCAAAGGTGCCGTACCTGCGCTGACAGGCGTGGCGCTGGCCAGCCTGCCCACAGAAGGCACGCGGATCTCTGTGATGCTGGGCCGCGAAACCTATCAGCTTGAGATGGTAGGTGGCGAGATAAGCGTGACCGGCCCCGAAGCCGATCGCGTGACGGCCTATTTCGACCCCAGCAACAGGCTGCGTCTTGCGGCAAGCGATGGCACGCTGTCAGGTCAGGCGCTGACACTTTCGCCCGATACGCCAAGCGCGCTTGCGGCAGCTTTCGGCCTGACCTCTGCCGCTGCACGCCAGATCACCGGACGGGCCTTTACGCCGCCGCTGGCCGATGCCAGCTTTACTCTCGAGCTTGATTACGCCGGCGCAGTCAGCACGGCCACGATCAGCTATGATCTTGCCACGCAAACCTTTTCAGCCACGGGGCTGCCAAGCGGGGTCAGTTTTGCGGTTGTGAAAAACGCAAACGCTGCGCCGCAGATCCAGCTTTCGACCGCGGGAAATGATCAAAACAGCCTGCGGTTTCTGGCGGGCGACGATGCAAAAACCCTTGGCCTATTCACCGCAGGCGCGCAAGTGACCCTGACCGAGCGCGGCCTGCGGTTTGACGCAGTCGATGGCGCAGCGCTGCAAGTTTCGGGTTCAAGTCTTGCCCAAACCGGCGATCGTCTGCGCCTGAGCGGCGTTCCCAATGAAGATCTGATCGTGCTGGTAACAGGCAACGGCGGCCGCATTATCGCCAGCGCCCTGAGCCCGCCACAGCCCCAACAAAGCGCCGAAATCCCAAGCCTGTCTTTGCGCGTCATGGATGCGGCCAGCGGGCGGATTGAGATTATCGATCAGGCCAGCGGCAGTTCGATTGCAACGCGGTATCTGGGCGCAGACGGGCTTATTTCGGCGGCAGGCTATACCTTCCGGCTGAATGGCGCGCTGGCCAATGGCGATCAGTTTACGGTCACGGCCAATCTGAAAGGAACGGGTGACGCCAGTAATATTCTTGCGCTGATGGCGCTGGAATCCAAAGATGCAGGGACCGGTGTAGGAGGTTTTCGCGAAAGCTTTGGTGCCATTGTGACCGAAGTTGGCGCCAAGACCCGCGCCACCAAGGTGAATGCCAGCGAAGCTATGGCGCGCCGCGACGCAGCCGCCGAACAAGATGCAGAATACTCTGGTGTAAACCTAGATACCGAAGCCGCCCGCATGCTGGAGCAACAACAAGCCTATCAGGCCTTGGCACGGGTTTTGCGGACATCCACGGAACTGCTGCAATCCCTTCTCGACGCACTTCGTTAACCAAAAGAGGCTTAAAATGGCAATCAGCACCAAGCAATTCAATGACCAGACGGTGCGGCTTTTGGGCCAGATGAACGATCTGGCCGTGGGCTACCAAAGGCAGATTGCCACCGGCAAGAAAGATCTTGCGCCATCGGTGGCCCCCGTGGACTCGGCCCGCCTCTCTGCCGCCGAGGAAATTGACGCCCGTATCCAGCGCTATCAATCCAATATCAACAGCGCCGAAAACCGGCTGAACCTTGCCGACAACGTGCTGTCGCAGGTGGAAACCCTGACCACGCGCGCCTACGAGCTGGCCATTCAAGGCGCCAACGACACCTATTCCGCCGCCGACCGCCAAGCGATGCGGATCGAAGTTGACCAGATCACCGAAAGCCTTGTGTCCTTGGCAAATACCAAAGACACGCTTGGAATGTCGTTGTTTGGTGGCTTTCAGGCTCAGGGTGCAAGCTTTACGGAAGGCTTGGATGGGCGGATCAGCTATCAAGGCGATTTGGGCCAGCATCGGATCAAGGTCTCGGACACGACCGAGCTTTCAACCGGTATCGACGGCGCAACCGCCTTTATGCGCGTCGGCACTGCCGAGGGGCCAATCTCGGTTTTCGAAGTGCTGCGTGGGTTGTCGCAGGCGCTGACCACCTCGAACAGTCTGGCAACTTCGGCCACACTCGACACCGCTGGCGGGGCGCGGGTTACGGTCTCGGCAGGCCGCAGCCCGATGCAGCAAAGCTTTACCCTAACCGGCAGTCAGGGCGCGGCACATATTTCAGCCGAGATCATTGACGGCTCGCCTGGCGCTCTGATTGCTGCGATCAATGCCCAGACCTCGATCACGGGGATCACCGCTATCGCCGAGGCAGGCACTGGCAGCTTTGTGCTGACTGACCTTGCCAAAGGTGCAATTCAGCTGACAAATTATCAGGTTTCCGGTCAAAAAACCGCGCAAGATCCGCTGCGGGGCGCGCTGACCCTTACGCCACTGGATGCCAGCGGCACTGCGGCTGGGCCTGCGCAAACCTTGGCCGATGCAGACCAGGCCATCACAGCTTCGGTGGGGCTTTTGTCAAATGTGACCAATCACATCTCGACGCAGCGTGCCAAAATCGGCGCCTATGCCAATGCTGCCATGGTGCAACACTCGAACCTAGAGGAGCAGTCGGTTTTTGTCCAAAAAGCCAAATCGGAAATTGCCGATGCCGATCTGGCAGACCTTATCACGCGCTTGCAAACACTTTTACTAAACCGCGACGCCACACAGCAGGCCTTTTCAAAAATCAGCCAACAATCGCTTTTTGACTATCTACGCTGAGCGGCGGCTCTCAGCCCTCGGGCTGGTCGCGAAAGAAAATCCGAAACCTTTCAACATCTTGCCAGCGACGCCCGATTTCGCCCTGCTCTAGCCGATTGGCCAAAACAATCGGGGCTTGCGGCGTTTTGGGCACTTCGGCATCCGCAACTTTCAGCACGGCAAGCAAATGCGCATAGGCATCGGCGCTGTCAGAACGGCCCGGCGCGCTGATCCTTGGCACCAAAGGACCGTCCGAGGCGGCCTCATTGGCGGCAAATAACCCGCCAATAGATCTGGCAGGGCCCGTGCTGGGGCGGCGAGCGTCTACGCCCTGCCCGTTGCCCGTCCGCCCCTCTTGCACCCTATTTAACGTCACCAAAAACTTGGCATGATAGGCAGTGCCGCGATCTGGATCATTGGAATGATACCGCTGAACCGCCGCGCTCCAACTGCCAGATTGCGCACGCAGGGTTTTTAGAAACTCGATGGCATAAGCGATATTTTGTTCTGGATCCATCATTGCAGCAAGCGAGGCAAAGCGTTCGCCGTGCCAGCGATAATTGATCTGCATGCAGCCGATATCAACATTGCGCTGCCCTTTCGCAAGAAAAGTTTGCAAGAAAGCCAAAGCGTCAGTGCTGCTTTCAAAATAATGCCCCTGCCCGCCGGTATTAAGCGTCCAAGGCCAAGCTTTGGTGCCGCCTTTTCCCGAACGGCCAGACTCAATGCGGGAAATCGCCGGCAGCAGACCATCTGGCAGCCCTGCTGCTGCACCAAGCCGTGCGGCAATAGCCTCGCAATCAGGTGATGATGCAGCCTGACCGACCGTTGACCAAATTTGGCAAAGGCTTAATATCAGAGTGGCAAGGAACCAATTTCGAATTGTCATGCCTTCAGGTTGCAATCTGCGGGCCAGACTCTAATATTTAGGGAATTTGCGTCGTTTTAATTTTCTGAGAGCTATACCCGGGGAAATAAAGCAATGATCAAAGAGGCCCTTGGTTTTTTTGCCACCTATGTGATGCCGGCGGCTTTGGTCGCGGGCGGCTTTTCGGCTGGGCACCTTTCAGTGCAAGGTCAAAGCGATCGCTTAACGGCCTATCGGATTGAACACGGGCTCATTCCTGAACCCGCCGAGGCGCCCGTCATCGCTGAGGTGGCAGCAGATGTGCAATTGGATGCCAATGGTCAACCGATTGCGCCCTCGCTTTTGTTGCCAAGCTATCGGTATTTTGAAATTCCGGTTCCTTTTACCGGAAACTTTGACACCTCAAAGCGCTTGTACAAACTGCAATTGGCGCTTTCGATCCATCAGTCAACCTGGGAAAGCGATGCGACCATTGCCAAGCTGGAAGAATTTGAGCCGCAAATTCGTCCTGTTATTGTAACGGCTTTGATTGGTGTCAGCGAAGAAACCCTGCGCAGCCGTGAAGGTCGCCAAGCCCTTTTGGCGCAGATCCTGATCGCCGTGAATGACCAGCTGATAAAGCTAGAGCTAAAACCCGTCATTGAAGATGTGGTTATTACGGATCTTGCACTCACCTGAATTGGCATCGGTTTTGCATAGCTTTTCTTAAGATATGAGGAGCATGCAATGACCAAAACACAGTATAAGGATGACGAGGCGCTTTACGCGCCCTTGGCAGGGTACGGCGTCGAGATTCAGTTCTTTGACGAAACCGACAGCCCCGAGGCGCAAGTGACCCTGCCCTTAGTTCATTTCTTCAACCAAAACGCCGCATTGGGCAGCAGCCTTCCGCTAGGCCGTTGGCTTAAATAGCGAACGATTTCCGCAACATTTGCCTTCGAGGTTCGCGCTGTATCCATCACCAGTGCAAAAGCCTGGAATGGGGTCTTTTATCCTTTATGCCGCGCATAAAAAAGGCCCCCGAGTGGGGGCCTTTTAAGGATTAACTTTTTGAAACTTAGCCTTGCAGCAGCTGCAACACGCCTTGCTTGGAGGCATTCGCCTGAGCCAGCATCGCGGTCGAGGCTTGCGACAGGATCTGGTTCTTCGCCAAGTTTGTGCTTTCTGCCGCAAAATCAGCGTCCTGAATGCTCGAGCGACCTGCTTCAAGGTTCGCTGAGATGTTCGTCAGGTTCGAGATCGTGCTATCAAGCCGATTTGACACAGCACCAAGTGCGGCGCGGCTTTCACTGACCATCCCAAGCGCCGTATCAATCACCCCAATCGCAGAGGTCGCACCGGTTTGGGTCGAAATCGAAACCTCAGAAATTTTGCTGAGCGAAGACGCAGCAGTTGTTGCAGTGCCATTGTATCCAGTGGTTGCGGTGCCACCACTAATGGTGAAGGTGTTTGAAGACGACATACGAACTACACCGGTGGCGATAGTAGAGTCTGCAACTCCACTTGTGAGCGTTATTGGCGAAGCAGCCCATGCGGTTCCTTCGTAGTTGCTTTGCTTTTCAACCGATGAAGTCAAAGCAACCGGAGTTGCAGCTGTATCATAGGCAGAAAAATCTGAAATTTTGATGTTGTCACCATTTGCTTCACGCAAAATCAGCTTCGACTTGTCAGAGCCGTCAAATTCGGCGGTAACACCTGTCGTGCTAGAATAGGTGTTTACTGCACTGAGAAGGGCGCTCAAATCTGATTTACTTGTAACTGATGCAGAAATATTTACCGCACTTCCACCACCTTGCAAAGTCATAGATGTCTGACCACCGGGATTACCACTCATCGAAAAGCGAATTGCCGTATGCGCGCTTGCCTTCACTCCGGTCGCAGACGTATCGGTGTTGACTGCGGCTGCAAGGGTAGCGGCGCTTGCCCCTGCGGTCACAGCCGCAGCTGCGGAACCGTCTTTGCCAAGAACTGTAAAGCCTGTCGACGTTAAAGTGCTAGTTGCTGTTGTAGCGGCAGCAGACGTATAGGCAGTGGTGTCAATTTTGAACTCGCCAATGTCCGCAGCACGCATGCTTTTTTGCGAGA
>CAJXWJ010000010.1 GCA_913062925.1 uncultured Pseudorhodobacter sp.
TGATCGCAACCGAGGTCAAGGATCTGGACCAAGAGGCGCGCGGCGCGCTGCGCAAACATGGCGTGCGCTTTGGCCAGTTTACCATCTTTTTGCCCGCGCTGCTGAAGCCCGCGCCAACCCGTCTGCGGCTGGTGCTGTGGTCTTTGTGGAACGGTCTGGATGAATTCCCTGAAAGCCCGCCTCCGGGTCTGGTGACCATCCCCAATATCGCCGCTGTGCCGGCGATGCATTACACGCTTGCAGGCTATCACCCCGCAGGCGCGCGGGCGATCCGCATCGACATGCTGGAACGTCTGGCCGATATTTTGCGCACCAAAGACAGCCGTGCGGGCTTTGAAGCCACGCCCGACATGCTGTCGATCACTGGCATGACGCTGGAACAGTTCAGCGATCTGATGGGCGGTCTGGGCTATAAGGGCGAAAAGGCTGAACGGCCAAAGGTCAAGGCCGCACCGGTTCCGGTTGCCGTCGATCCCAACGCGCCGATCCAGCCGATCACCGAAGAAGAATCGGCTTTCGTGCATCCCGACCCCGAAGCGGTGGCCGAAATGGAGGCCTATTACACCTTCACTTGGGCGCCAAAGCCGCGTGCGCGTCCTGAGCGTAGTCCGCGCCCCGAGCGCAGCCCGCGTCCAGAAGGCACGGCACGCGCTGACGCCGCCCCGCGCGGTGACAGGCCTGCGCGCGAGCCGCGCAAAGATGGCGACGCCCCGCGTGGCCCGCGCCCCGAGGGCAAACGTCCCGAAGGCAAGCGCGATCATGCCAAGGGCGGCAAGCCGCAAGGCAAGGGTGGCGCGCGCGACGACCACAAGCCGAAAACCTACGAACAGCGCCCACCGCGCGCTGAAAAGCCGATCGACCCCGACAATCCCTTCGCCGCTTTGATGGCGCTGAAGGCCAAGCTCTGATTGGCGGGGCCAAGCGCCAAGCCTGATCCATTTGTCCAGCCGCGTGTGCGGTTGGACAAATGGCTTTGGGCGGCGCGGTTCTTTAAATCACGGGTGCTGGCGGCCGATCTGGTGGCATCGGGGCATCTGCGCCTGAACAGTCAGCCCTGCCGCAAATCGGCGCATGGCGTGCATCTGGGTGATGTGCTGACCTTTCCTCAGGGCCGCCAAATCAGAGTGGTGCGGGTGCTTGCCTTGGGCGAAATCCGTGGCGCTGCGGCCCAAGCCCAACAGATGTACGAAGATCTTGTGCCTGCGACCGATCCACCGCTTGAATGATGCGGCTGGCTTTAGTAACCAGACTTTGCGGAAATAGGAGCCTGCCCCCATGACCTATGTGGTGATCGACAACTGCATTGCCTGCAAATACACCGACTGCGTCGAAGTCTGCCCCGTGGATTGTTTTTACGAGGGCGAGAACATGCTGGTGATCCATCCAGATGAATGCATTGACTGCGGCGTTTGTGAACCCGAATGCCCTGCCGATGCCATTCGGCCCGATACCGAGCCTGATATGGACGCTTGGGTGACCTTTAACCGCAAGTATTCCGAAATGTGGCCGGTGATCGTCACCAAAAAAGACCCGCTGCCAGAGGCCGAGGCGCGCGATGGCGAAACCGGCAAGAAAGAGAAATACTTCTCTGAAGCCGCAGGCTTGGGCGGCTGATCTGCGCCTGATTCGGCCTACTTTGCTGTGATCACCTCTGGGCTTTTGGGAAAGCTGATATAGAACAACGCCTTGCCGCGAATCTGTTGCGATATGCGGCAGTTGGAATCAGTGGTTTTTTGTGTTACACTGATTTCACAAACAAACACGGACGCTTGTAACAGACCCCTTTGCTGCCTGCTTCAGGGTCACATTCCATAGAAAAACCCGATGCCTCGCTGGAAGATTTCTAGCGACGTTGGCTTTTTGCGTGGAACAGGGGTCTAGCCGAGGAAATGACTGAATGACCAAATCGAAGAAGCCTGACTTCCGCCCGAATGAATTCGTAGTTTATCCGGCGCATGGTGTTGGCAAAATCGTCTCTATTGAAGAGCAAGAGATCGCAGGTCTTGTGCTGGAACTCTTTGTGATTTCCTTTGAAAAAGACAAGATGACGCTGCGGGTTCCGACCCATAAGGCGACAGATGTCGGCATGCGCTCGCTCTCGACCCCTGATGTGGTGACCAAGGCTTTGGACACGCTGAAGGGCAAGGCCCGCGTTAAGCGTGCGATGTGGTCGCGCCGCGCGCAGGAATACGAGCAAAAGATCAACTCGGGCGACCTGATGGCGATTGCAGAGGTCGTGCGCGACCTGCACCGCTCGGACGATCAGCGCGAACAGTCCTATTCCGAACGCCAGCTTTATGAAGCTGCACTCGAGCGGTTGACCCGTGAAGTTGCTGCGGTTTCGGGCGTGGATGAGGCCGGCGCGCAGAAAAAAGTCGGCGACGTATTGGTTGGCCGCGCAGCCTGATCGGCTGAGACATGCGAAAAACGGCGGTCCTGCGGGGCCGCCTTTTTTTATGCTTCGGGCTTGGTGGCGGGGCTTGGTTCGGCCAATATCTGCGGGCTGTCTTCGGGTGCCGCTTCGGGCGCGCCCTCGTCCAGATCGTCTTCGGGGGCCATCAGGCTGACGTCATGCAGCTCTTCCATCAGGGCGTTTTCCAGATCGCGGTCCAATTGTTTGGCGCGTTCAACATAGGCCTCGTTCAGATAGACTGGCTGCCCCGGCACCCAAGCCTTGGCCAGATCGCGCATCGCAGCGCGGTCGATGCGGAAATAGGCTTGGCTGACCTTTGCAGCCTCGTATTCCGAAAATCCCATGTTTTCCAGAACATAGCGCCCCGCTCGGATCGAGCTGTCAAAGGTTTCGCGCACGATGTCATTGGCACCGGCCTGATATAATTCATAGACATGCACGCGGTCGCTGGCGCGGGCGACGATGTGAATATCGGGCCTGCGCGAGCGGGCATAGCGCACAATCCGCGTGCAGGTGTCGCGATCATCCACCGCCACCACAATCACCTGTGCCTCGCCCAGACCTGCGGCCTCCAGCAATTCGGGGCGTGCGGGGTCGCCGAAAAACCCCTGCACGCCAAAGCGGCGCATGGTTTCAATGGTTTGCATATCGCTGTCCAAAACCACGGTCGGAATGCCAGAGGTGCGCACCAAGCGGTTGACCACCTGACCAAACCGCCCAATCCCCGCGACAATCACCTGACCCTTGGCGGTGATCTCATCGGGGGCTTGCGTGGGTTTGGCGGGGGCAAAGCGTTTGCTGAGATAATCATAGCCGATGAACAGCAAAGGCGTCAGCAGCATCGACAGGCTGATCACCAAAAGCGCCATCTGCCCTGCCGCCAGCGGCAAGGCGCGTTCCGAGCGCGCAAAGCTGACCAGTAGAAAGCCAAACTCGCCGCCCTGCGCAAGGCTAAGTGAAAACAGCCAGCGGTCTTGCGGCTTAAGCTTGAACGCAAAGGCAATCGCCAACAAAATCAGCGCCTTGATCAGCATCAGGCCCAGCGTCAGCCCCAGCACGGTAAAGGGCTGGCGCGCCAACATGCCAAAGTTGATCCCCACCCCCACCGTCATGAAAAACAGCCCCAGCAGCAGGCCTTTGAACGGTTTCAGATCGGCTTCCAGCTGATGGCGAAACTCCGAGTTGGCCAGAACCACGCCTGCCACAAAAGTGCCCAAAGCCGGCGAAAGGCCGACCAGCATCATCAAAAACGCAATCCCCAGCACCATCAGCAAAGAGATAAAGGTGCTCATCTCGGGCAATTTGGCGGCATGGACAAAGCGAAACACCGGCCGGCTTAGGTAATGGCCCGCCAAAACAATGCCCACAACGATGGCAATGGTGACCAAGGTCGCAGCCCAGCCCGGCAGCGATTGCACCAGGGTCATCAGCGGTTCGGCCGCGCTTTCCACCGCAGGGGCGGCGGTGTCCGGATTGACGATGCCAAATTGCGCCGAACTTGGGCCTTGGTATTCCGGCAGGGTCAGCAAGGGGATGATCGCCAGCATCGGGATCACCGCGATGTCTTGCGTCAGCAGGACCGAAAACGCCGAGCGCCCGCCTTGGGTGCGCATCAGGTTCTTTTCCGACAGCGTTTGCAACACGATAGCGGTCGAGGACAGCGCCGCCATCATCGCCAGGATAAGCGCGACCGAAGGAGTATGTTCAAACCAGATCAGCAGGCCATAGGCCGCCACCATGGTGCCAATCACCTGCGCGCCGCCCATGCCAAGCAGCTTGTGCCGCATCTCCCACAGGGTTTTCGGTTCAAGCTCCAGCCCGATCAGAAACAGCATCAAAACCACGCCGAATTCGGCAAAATGCTGCAAATCACTGGTTTCGGTGCCCGCAAGCCCCAAGATCGGCCCCATCAGAATGCCCGCCGCCAGATAGCCCAGCACCGAGCCAAGCCCCAGCCGCACCGCCAAAGGCACCACCAGAACCGCGGCGCCTAGGTAGATCGAGGCTTGGAACAGGAAACTTTCCATCAGTCACTTTCGTTAGGGGACACCGCGGCCGCGAAAGGCGCTTTTTGTCCCGATGGGGATTGGACAGAGTGTCCCGCATGGCAGGCTGGGCCGCAAGCGGATTGCACGATGAAAATATCTTAGCAGGCTTAAAGATCTGTCACTTTGCTGTCAGGTCCCAAGGTGTGACCCATGGACTGCCGCCGATGGCACAGCCTAATCCTTGGGCATCGCCAGTGCGATCAGCCGATTGCCCTTTTGATAACGCACTTCGGTTGGCGTGATCGCCGCCACCCGCCCGCCGTCAATGCTGTCGCCGACCCTGACTTTTTTGTAGCGGCCATTGGATTGGCGCACCAAAGCATAGCGGCTGGATTGGGTACCATAGACGCCGATCAGATTCGTCTGCGACATGTTGAGCGCGTTCTTGTAGGTCGCCTGCTTGGCCACGGTGGTGCGCAGTGGTGTCTTTTGATTCGATGCCACGACCTCGGGTTCGCCATCGGCTTCGGCTTCGGGGGCTGCGGGTTGCTGCGCAATCCCTGCGGTCGAACTTGCCAGCGCCGCATCGGGTTGCAGCATGGCCGAGGCAATGGCCGCTTCAACAGCCCGGCTCATATCACGCGGGCGGGCAGCAGGTTTGCGGCTGATTGCAACGGCTTGTGGGCTGGCGCTTGCGGGTGTCAGCAGCGAGGCTGCGCTGGAGAGGGTTGCCGCCGCACTGGCCTGCCTTGCGGTTTCGCCTGCTGCCAGCACCTGCTGTGGGCGTGGCTGCGGGCGCAGACCGGCAAGCCGGCTGCCGGCCTCGGGAGCAAGCGAGCCCTGATCTGCGGGGCGTGCGGGCACCAGATTGGCCGGACGCGGTTTGGGCAGTTTTCCGGCAAGCGCTGGGTCGGCAAAGGCGATGGCGGGCACGGGCACCGGCACGGCGGCAGCGGCCAAAGCCGCGGCGGCAGGAAGGCCGGTGGGCGCAGCTGTCAGGGGGCGCTCGGCGGGAACCAAGGGGGGACGGCCGGCCCGCAGCATAACGCCCTCGGGCGTGATGATCCCCTCGGGGGTGGGGCGGATGCTGCCATTCTCGGCAAATTGATAAACCGTGCCAAAGGGTGGTGGTGCAGCCTGTGCGACCGGCATCGTATCGCCGCTCGTTTCGGGCAGCGGCAGCGACAGCGGGTCGGGCGCAGTCGGCGGCGCATCCATCGCGGCAAGGTAGATTTCATCCTGCATACCAAGCGAGGCTGCGGCCACAGGTGCTGTTTGTTCGATCAAAGGCGCATCGGCGCGGTCTTGCGGAGAAGGGTCAAGCGCCGGCGTGGCCTGCCCGTCGGCAATCGCCTCGGAATCTTGCAGATCGGCCGCGATTTCATCAGCGGCATCGGACACAGCCTGTGCCGTTTGGGCCAGATCAGGCGTGGCAATGGCTTCGGGGGCGGCACCTGCGGTTTGCACAGCCTCGGTCTGCGCGGGCTCGGGCAGGTCTGGGGCGGTGTTCCAAGCCCCCAAGGAATAAGAGGACCATGCCGCCACCATTGCTAACAAAAACAGCAAAACCACGGTCAGGATCAAGCCAAGGTAACGCGGCTTGCCCCGCACCGGTTTGCGCAGCGCAAAGCCGCCGGGGCCTTTTGGCAAGGCTTTGCGCGCTTCGGGGGCGGCGGCCAGTGTGGCTGCGGCATTGGCGGAGGCCGCCGGCAGCTCGACCTTTTGCCGCTTGGCGGCATTTGCGGTGGCGGTGGCGGCGCTGCTTAAGGCACCCATACCGCGTTTGGCCAGACCTGCGGCCTTCGGCGCGGCGGCGGCTTTGGCAGCCGGACGGCTGCTGGCGCGCAGGCTGGGCGCGGCACCAAGCGAGGGCGCTTTGCCTGCTGCCGCTGTGGCATCAACCCGACGGCTGCTAAAGCCCATCAACCCAGAGACCGCAGGTGTGACGGGCTGTGGATCGTCAATCGTGGTCTCTGTCACCCGCGCGGATTTGCCCGAGAGGGCGGCGCGAATGATGTCAGCGCCTTGCGGCTCGTCGTCTGACCCTTCGTCGGGCGCAACATCCAGCGCCATCGGGGCCTCGTCGATATCAAGCAGGCTGGCGGGGCTGGCCAAAGGCGGCTGGGCGATGGGCTGGGCCAAAGTGTCGCCCAAACGCGCGATCAGCTCGCGGTCGGTGGCGGCATCGGTGGCCGGTGGGGCAGGGCGCGCGGCGGCCAGCGGTTGGCTTTGCGGGGCCGGCAGATCAAGCTGCGGCTGCACGGGCTGCGGTGCTTGCTCGGGTGCGGCGGGGGCCTCGGGGGCAGGCGCAGGCTCGGGTGCGGCTGCGATTTCAGGCGCGACAACAGGGGCCGCTGCGGCTGCGATTTCAGGCGCTTGTGCTGGTTCAGGCTGGGGTGCGGGCTCTGCCTCGGGCGCGGCAGGCGGCTGCGCGATGGCCACGGCCTCTTTGTCACGCTCGACCTTTTTGCCGGCGCCAAGATAGTTTTCCGCTCCAGTTGTCATGCCAAACCAAGGCTCGCCGCGGATCTCGGCCATTTCTGGCACCGCGACGAAAGACACCGGATTAAAGCGATGCTCGACCGCAAAAGCCTCGGCCTCGGCCAGCGTTTCCTTGGCGATCACCGCAACGATCACCTCGGGTCCCTCGCCCAGAATGTCAAAGGCCAGATCGGCGACCTCATAAGGGGTGCGGCCTTCCAGCGCCTTGGTCACTTGTGCCAGCCGCTCGGCCGCAGTTGGGCCAGGGGCTGTGACGCGGGTGTAAAGGATCTGCTCGTTGGGGATAATCAGCTTGCTTGTCAGAGACTTGGGCGAAAGCCCCAGCGCAGTCGAGCGCAGATAGGTCAGCGCCTCGGGCAGATCGGGGGTGTCAAGCGCAACCTTGCCCAGCAGCTGCCAGCCACCGGCAGAACGGTGCAACAGGCTGACAGAGTCATTTCGGAAGTCGAGGGCGAAAGCTGGTTTCATGTCACGGGTCTAGCACAAGAGGAAGGCCTGCGGGAACACAGCCCAGAATAGCTTCCTTCGTATAGCAGGAATTCGCCGAAGAAAAGAAAAAGCCAAGTTTTTCGCGGTTTTCCGCCCAGACCTTATCCCAGACCGCCCAGAGCCCCGATGCGAGGCCTTTGGCGGGGGGGCTTATGGGGAAAACGGCCCTAATACCAAAGGCTTTCCCCTCGCAGTTCATCCGCGAGGGGAGGTCTTGACCCGCCTTAAGCGGTCGCAGCCGTCAGCGCCTGATCCAGATCGGCGATGATGTCGCGCACATCTTCGATGCCGATGGACAGACGTACCACATTCGGCGCGGCCCCAGCCTTGATTTGCGCAGCCTCATCCAATTGGCGGTGGGTGGTCGAGGCAGGGTGGATGATCAAACTGCGGGTATCGCCAAGGTTGGCGACATGGCTGAACAGCTTGAGGCTATCGACCAGCTTGACGCAAGCGTCATAGCCGCCCTTGACCGAGACCGTGAACAAAGCCCCCGCACCCTTTGGCAGCATCGACAGCGCGCGGTGGTTATAGGGCGAAGATTTCAGGCCGGCATAGGTGACAGCCTCGACCCGCGGGTCTTGCTCGAGGTATTGCGCCACGGTCATGGCGTTTTCGACATGGCGCTGCATGCGCAGCGACAGCGTCTCGATCCCCATCAGGGTGTAATGCGCGCCCTGTGGGTTCATCGTCATGCCCAGATCGCGCAGACCCACGGCGATGGAATGGAAGGTAAAGGCCATCGCCCCCAAAGCGCCGTGAAAGTTCAGCCCGTGATAGGCGGGTTCTGGCTGCGACAGGCTGGGGAATTTGTCGTTCTTCGACCAGTCGAACTTGCCGCTGTCCACCACCACGCCGCCGGTGACCGTGCCGTTGCCGGTCAGGTATTTGGTGGCCGAATGCACCACCAGCGTCGCGCCATGCTCGATCGGGCGGCACAGATAGGGGGTGGCGGTGGTGTTATCGACGATCAGCGGAATGCCCGCCTGATCGGCGATCCGCGCCAGCGCGTCCAGATCGGTGACATAGCCGCCGGGGTTGGCGATGGTTTCGCAGAACACCGCGCGGGTGTTTTCGTCAATCGCATGTTCGACCGCCAGCAGATCGTCGGTATCGACGAATTTCGCCGACCAGCCGAATTTGCGGATGGTATTGGCAAATTGCTGGATGGTGCCGCCGTAAAGCCGCGACGAGGCCACCACATTGCACCCCGGTTGCATCAGCGGAAACAGCGCCATCAGCTGTGCGGCATGGCCCGACGAGCAGCAGACAGCCCCCGCCCCGCCCTCAAGCGCTGCAACCCGATTGGCCAAGGCCGAAACGGTCGGGTTGGTCAGGCGCGAATAGATATAGCCAACCTCTTGCAGGTTAAACAATTTCGCCGCGTGATCGGCATCGCGAAACACATAGGCGGTGGTCTGATAGATCGGCACCTGCCGCGCGCCAGTGGCCGGATCGGGCTCTGCGCCAGCATGAACGGCAAGGGTGTCAAAACCAAGAGTGGTGCTCATCGGGTCCTCCAAGGGTGATTTGGCGGCAAGACTATGCGATCAATCCCGCTCGGGCAAACGCTAATATCTGGTGAAAACATTGCGATACATTGCAATATCAATATGTTGCGCTGGTGATCTGCGCGACTTGATCCAAAACAAGGCGCGACGTCGAGGCAGTATTTATATTCACGATATTGGATATAAAAGGATGACATCAATGAAGCGCCTTCTTCCCCTTGCAGCCCTTGGCCTTGCCTTTGGTCTGAACGCCGCCGCCGCGGGCCCGGTGCAAGATTTTGAAACCAGCCTGCGCGGCAGCTATGGCAGCTATCGCAGCGCGCTTTTTGCCACCAATTCCGGCGATGCCGCCAAATCGGCCAAGGCTTTAGCGGGGTTTGCGGCCAGTTGGTCGGGGCTTGCCGCCGCCTATCGCGCAGCGCCGCCGCCACAATATCAAAGCGATGCCGCTTGGGCCACAAGTCTGGACGCCATTGATGCCAAGATCGCAGAGGCAAGTGCCCTTGTCGCGGCAGGTGATCTGGCGGCGGCGCATCTGACGCTTGAAGCTGTGCGCGAAACCTTCGGCGATTTGCACGAACGCAATGGTATCACTGGCTTTTCTGACCGCATGAACGCTTATCATGCGGAAATGGAGACGGTGCTGGCGCTGGATCTGGCCGCCACGGATGCCACCACTTTGGCCGAACATGCAGGCGTTCTTGGCTATCTTGCTGCTGAAATCACCCGCTTGCCGGCACCAGAGGCGGCAGGAAACGCCGATTATGCCGCGCTGCAGGCAGGCTTTATCGCCTCTGTCACCGCTTTTGACGCGGCGGTGCGCGCAGGGGATGCGGCGGCAGTTCAAGCGTCTGTCGGCGGGCTGAAAGTGCCCTATTCCAAGTTCTTTCTGATGTTTGGCTGATCCCTTTCGCCTTGCACCCCCGCCCCGCCTTGTTAGCATCGCGCAACCCCAAAGGAGCCCGCGATGCTGACGCCGTTTCACCTTGCCCTGCATGTGACTGATCTTGACGAGGCGCGCAGCTTTTACGGCGGCACCTTGGGCTGTGCCGAGGGGCGCAGCACCGAGACTTGGGTCGATTTCAACTTTTTCGGCCATCAACTTAGCCTGCATCTGGGCAGGCCCTTTGCCACCACCAACACCGGCAAAGTGGGCGCGCATCTGGTGCCGATGCCGCATATGGGGCTGGTGCTGCATCTGCCAGACTGGCGCGCCTTGGCGGACCGTCTGCTTGCCGCGGGTGTTGATTTTGTGCTGCCGCCTTCGGTGCGCTTTGAGGGCGAGCCGGGCGAGCAATGGACGATGTTTTTCCGCGACCCATCGGGAAACCCGATTGAGATCAAGGGCTTTCCCAGCCTAGACGGCGTGTTTGCGCATTAGGCGCGCTCGTCTTTCGGGCTGTCCATCACCACATAGCTGGTGATGGATTGCACCTGCGGCAGCACGCCCAAAACCTCGGCGTGAAAGAATTTATAGCTGGCCAGATCGCGCGCCTCGACCCGCAACAGATATTCGACGGTTCCGGTGATATTATGGCATTCGCGCACCTGCGCCGCGCGCGAGATGGCGCGTTCAAAGGCCTCTTGCGCGGCTTTGGTATGGCTGTTCAGCCCGACGGTGACATAGGCCACAAAGCTGATGCCCAGCTTGGCAGGGTCAAGCACGGCGCGGTAGCCCTTGATCACCCCAGCCGATTCCAAGGCTTGCACGCGGCGCAAACAGGCCGAGGCCGAAAGCCCAACCTTTTGCGCCAGATGCAGGTTCGACTGCGAACTGTCGCGCGACAGCTCGCGCAATATTTTCTGATCTATGGCGTCAAAATTGGACATTTATTGCAAATATTGCTGCTTTATCGCGGCATTTGCAATCTTTTTCTGCCGCGTTCTGCAATACTGCCGCGATGACATATGATCTTTTCATTGGCCTGTTGGGCTTTGCTTTTGTCACCTCGGTCACGCCGGGGCCGAACAATATGATGCTGCTGGCCTCGGGGGTGAACTTTGGCCTGCGCCGCAGTTTGCCGCATATGCTGGGCATTTCGCTGGGCCATAGCCTGATGGTGTTTCTGGTCGGTTTGGGGCTGGCGGGGGTGATCCATTCGGCACCGCAAGCGCTGATCGTGCTGAAGCTGGCTTCGGTCAGCTATATGCTTTGGCTGGCGTGGAAAATCGCCCATTCGGCGGCGCCAAAGGGGGCGCAAGTCGGGGGCAAGCCCTTTACCTTTTTGCAGGCCGCGGCGTTTCAGTGGGTCAACCCCAAGGCTTGGGCGATGGCGCTGGGGGCGACCTCGGCCTATGCGCCCGAGGGCACGGTGCAAGCCGCCGCCTTGGTGGCCTTGGTGTTTGCCTGCGTCAATTTCCCCTCGGTCTCGGTTTGGGCCGCGATGGGCGAGGGCTTGCGCGGCTGGTTGGCGGTGCCTGCGCGCTTGCGGGCGTTTAATTGGACGATGGCAGCCCTTTTGGTCGCCTCGCTCTTGCCGGTGCTGCGACTTTAGCGCAGCCAAAGCCCTTCGCGTTTCAACACAAAACGAATGGCGCGCTCGCGTTTGGGCAGATCGGCCTGATCGAACAGCGCCCGCACTTTCTTGCCGCGATTTTGATAGACCATCAGCTTGACCTGTTCGTGTTCGCGCAGCAGCTTGCGCATCTCTTTGGGCGCGCAAATCTGTTCAAGCATCGCCACGGCGCTGTCGCTTTCGCGGGCATAAAGCAGCGGCAAGCTGCGATAATGGCAGGTGACATCGCTGTCCAGGCCTGCAAGCTCTGGCCCCGGCCTGCCGCCGCCCAGACTGCTGATCACCAAAGGCAAGGCGATCTGGTCCAGCCAAGGGTAAAGCTCTTGGCCGATCATGGCAGGCGGTGGCGCGTCGCGCAAAGCGATTGCATAGGTCAGAAACCGCTTGGCAAAGACGCGCGGGCTGGCGTGGAAAAACCAGCCGGCATTAAAATAAAGATAGCGTTGCCAATAGCCTTCGGGCTGGCTGAGATCCAAACTGGCGGCAAAATCCAAGTCAAAGTGGTTGTAAAGCTCTTGCCAAATCTCGCCAATATCGGGGCCGTAAAGACTGGGGATTGGCCATGTGCCTTCGCGCCGCATCGAGGCCGAGGGACGGTTGAAATCAAAGCCCAAGCTGCCCAGATCGCCCAGCAGAAGCGTATCTGTGTCAAGAAACAAAAACGGCGCCTCGGGCAGCAGGGCGACAGCTTCGATCTTATTTCCATGCGGGTAGTCTTGGCCAAAGACCTGTGCTTCAAAGGGCAGAAACTCGGCCCCCAGATCCCGCAGCGCCGCGCGTATTTCAGGGTTGGACACTGCGGGATTGCGCTTCCATTTGCCGCCCTGCTGCGGTTCAGCCAGATAAAGCTTGCCTTGAAAATCAGGATTGCTGGCACGCAGACTGGCCGCCAAAAGCAGCGCCTCGTATTGCAACCGCCCCGATTGCACCACAGCAAGAATGTTAAAAACAGGCGCTTTACTCATAAAACTCTCAATAGCTGCAAAACTGTCCGCGTAACTTAGCGCGCAACGATGCCCGACAAAAGCCCGATCACGGCTGCGGGGTGAAGCGTAAAGATAGGCAGGACATGCCGCCATCCAATTTGGCACATTCCGAATTGCCAATCTGCACGACTTTGAACCCCGCCTCGGTCAGCCGTGCCATGGTGCGCGCAAAGCCCGCCGGCGCGATCACGGCATCATTAAAGCGAATGGTATTGGCGCAGGCCTCTTCGCCCTCGGCCACCTCGATGACGCGGTAGCCCTCAAAACAGCCCGAGGCCGCCAGTCTGCGGGTCGCAAGCACGGTATCTGCATCCAAAAGCGAGCAGTCGGTTTTGAAATGCAGCACGCCCTCTGGCGTGATGACCTCGCGCAGCCGGTGGCCCCATGGGCTGATCAGCGCCGCCAGTTCCGCAATCCCCGCCGCATTGGTGCGCGCCGAGCGGCCGACCAGAACCTCGTGCCCTGTCACCAGAATATCGCCGCCCTCGATAAAGCTGTCAGCGCCGCTGATCTGGACAGTTTGGCGGTAAAGCTGCGCCAGATGCGGCGCCATCTCGGCCGCCTCGCCCAAGCGCGACGGCGCGCCTGGTCGCATGATTACAGCGCCTTCGGGCAGGCAAAGGGCGGTGTCTTCGACAAAGACAGAATCAGGATAGGCGGGCAGGGCGTCTAGCTCGATCACCTGCGCCCCGGTTGCACGTAGGGCTGCGATATAATCGCTATGATGTTGCAGCATCAGCGCAAAATCCGGCGCGCCAAGATCGACAGCGCGCAGACCTGCCACCACCTCGGGGCTGGGCTTGCGGGTAATGGCGTGGCTGAATTGGTATGAGTGTGACATGGCGTCCCCCTTCCCCTAGGCCTAGCAAGGTAAACTGCGCGCAACAAACAAAAAATAGCGGCCAAAGCTGAAGCTTGTGCGAAAGGCAGCGCGTCAAGGCGGCCGCCGCAGCGTGCAAGCCGCTGACACCGCCCCAAGCGCCAGTTTAAGCGGGGTATGGTGCCTGAAAGTGGCACGGGGCGGCGATAGCGCTTGTATCTTCTTTGCGCCTTTCGATAGCTTGAACGCAGGCAGAGTTGCTGCTGCAAAAGTAGGGGGCTGTAGATACCGCGATGATTATGCACCCTGCAATCAAACTGCGTCACATCCGCGCTTTTCTAGATATTGCGGCATCGGGCAATCTGTCTTCGGTCGCGGCGGTGCAGGGGGTGACGCAACCGGCGCTGTCGCGCAGTCTGGCCGAGTTAGAGGATTTGCTGGGAGCCAAGCTGTTCTTGCGCGAAAAACGGCGGCTGGTTCTAAGCGAACAGGGTGCGCTGTTTCGCCATCATGCCAGTCTGGCGTTGCAATCGCTTGAGGCAGGGGCGATTGCCTTGCTGCCCGATGCCAATGGCGGAAGCCTTCGGGTTGGGATTTTGCCTACCGTGGCCGCGCGGCTGTTTCCGCGCGTGGCCTTGCAGTTCACCGCGCTGCACCCGCGCCTGACGCTGAAGATCGAGACCGGTCCGCATGGCTATTTGCTGGGCCAATTGCGGGCGGGCGCCTTGGATATGATGCTGGGCCGCATGCCTGATCCAGGAGAAATGGCGGGGCTGACCTTTGCACATTTGTATGAAGAAGACATCGTTCTGGTTGCGCGCAAGGGCCATCCTTTGGCCGAGGCGCCTTTGGCGCAGCTGCTGCAATCTTGTCCGGTCATCTTGCCGCCTGAAGGGGCTGTGATCCGCCGCGCGGTAAATGATTATCTGTCGGTTTTGGGGCTGACTGGTTTGCGGGCCTCGGTCGAGACGGTGGCTTTGGCGGTGGGGCGGGGGATTCTGGCGGCCTCTGACAGCCTTTGGTTCATCTCACGCGGGGTGGTGGCCGATGAGTTGGACCGTCAAGCGTTGATCGAAATCCCCACCGGAGTGCGGTTTTTGTCGGGGGCTGTCGGGGTCACGCGGCTGCAAGCCCAAGCCAGCAACCCCGCGACCGAACAGCTTCAGCGCCTCTGCCTGCAAGAGGCGGCAGCTGCTCCCTAGTCAGCGCACCAAAAACAGCGTGATCGCGGGGAAAGCCACCAACAAAACCACGCGTGCCAAGTCGGTGAGAACAAAATACATCACCGCGCGATAGGTGTCGCGCATCGGCGTGCTGCGGTCGATGGCATGGATCACAAACAGATTCATCCCCACGGGCGGGGTAATCATGCCCACCTCCACCACAATCAGCACCAAAATCCCGAACCAGATCGCCATCAGATCAGGGCTCATCCCGAAATCCAGTGCCAGCATGACGGGAAAGAAAATCGGAATCGTCAATAAGATCATCGACAGGCTGTCCATGATACAGCCCAGCAGCAGATAGATCAGCAGGATGCAGACCAGCACAAACCAGGGGCCAAAGCCTTGGCCCACGATCCACTGCGAGACAATCTGCGGCATCTGGGTCAGCGCCAGAAAGGCGTTGAAAAATCCCGCGCCCAGAACGATCAGAAAGATCATCGCCGTTCCCGAAGCGGTGGCCAGCAAGGCGGCTTTGAGGCGCGGCCAATCCAGCCCGCCCGCAGTCCAAGCAATCAGACCCGTGCCCAAGGCCCCTACCGAGGCGCCCTCAGTCGGGTTGAAAATGCCGGTATAGATGCCGCCCACCACCGCCACAAAAATCAGCGCCACTGGCCAGACCTTGCGCAGCGCGGCAAAGCGCGCGCGGTAGGGCAGCCGTGGCAGGCTGCCGGCAGAGTCGGGATGGATGCGCACATAAAGCGCAATCACCAGCATATAGCCCAAAGCGGCCAGAATGCCGGGCACAAAGGCGGCAAGGAACAGCTTGGCGATATTGGTTTCGGTCAGGGTTGCATAGATCACCAGCACCACCGAGGGCGGGATCAAAATGCCCAAAGTGCCGCCTGCTGCAAGGGTGGCAACCGAAAGCCCGCCGGAATAGCCGGCGCGGCGCAGCTCGGGCAGGGCGACCTGCGCCATTGTGGCCGCTGTCGCCACTGAGGAACCGCAGATCGAGCCAAAGCCCGCGCAGGCGCCCACCGCCGCCATCGCCGTGCCGCCCTTGCGGTGACCTAGCCAAGCCTCGGCGGCTTTGAACAAGGCCTGGCTCATCCCGCCCAGCCCCGCCAGATGCCCCATCAACAAGAAAATCGGCACGATCGAAAGCGAATGGCTGGCAAAGGTGCTGAAGGTCTCGGTTTTGAACTTGGACAGAATGATATTGGGGCTGCCGGTGACAGCCCACATCCCCGCCACGCCGACCAGCAGCATCGCCAGCCCAATCGGCGCGCGCAAGAAGATCATCGCCAGCAGACAAGGAAAGGCCAAAAGCCCGAGTTCAAGATTGCTCAATGGTTCGCCCCCGCAATCGCGCGCGTTGCTTTGCCGGTCCAGGCGGCCAGCACGCGGTCATAGGCCGACCAAAGCCCCACAATCACCCCGACACCAGCTGGAACCAGCGCGGCCAGGTAAGGCCACCATATAGGAATCGCCAGCAGCATCGAGATTTCATGATTGCCCAGCTTGCCTAGAAAACCGTGATAAAGCCGCCAGGCGATAAAGATCACCGTTGCGGTCAGTGCCAGCTCCCACAGCGCCAAGACGATCAAATTGGCCCGCTCTCCCATGCCCGAGGTAAAGACATCCACCGTCGCATGGCCTGAAACCAGCTGGCACAGCGGTAAAAAGCAAAAGATGCAAAAGGCGATGGTCATCTCGGTGATCTCGTAATCGCCCGGGATAGGGCCAAGACCGGCAAAGACAAAGGCGCGGCCCAGCACACTGACCACCGTCATCACAATAATCGCGACAAGGGTCACCCCGCCGATCAAGGCCGTTGCATTGGCCAAAGCATAAGCCAGATTTCGCATGATCCCCCCCCCGCGCAGCTTCCAGATCGCACCAAAAAAGACACCGCACCCAAGGCCTGCGCCCGGGTGCGGTGAAAACAAGCCGGACTACTGCGCCAGCAGCGTTTGGGCGTCGTTCAAAATCGCCTGACCGTCAAAACCCGCGGCGGCAGTTTCGGCGATCCAAGCTTCATAGGTGGGCTTTGCGGCCTCTTCCCAAACCGCCGATTGCGCGGCGTCCAACTGGATGATGTTATTGCCAAGATCGACGGCAATCTGGCGGGCCTTAGCATCGGCCTCTTGGCTGAGTTTCCCCGCAAGCGCCGAGAATTCCAGCCCCGAGTTGGCATCAATCACCGCCTTAAGGTCGTCGGGCAGAGCGTTGTATTTCTCTTTGTTCATCGCAATCAAAAACGCGCCGACATACATCGCCTTGCCGGTGAATTCGGTGTGGTTTTTGACCAATTCGGCCACTTTCAGGCCGCCCGTGACTTCCCATGGCAGCATGGTCGCATCGATCACACCTTTGGACAGCGCTTCGGGCACGGCCGGCACGGGCATGCCCACCGCCGTGGCACCCAGGGCTGTGACCATCATATTTGTCACCCGCGTTGGCGCGCGCAGCTTGACGCCTGCCAGATCGGCGGGGGTGGTGATGGGTTTGGCGGAATGGAACAGGCCGGGGCCATGGGTGAACAAGGCCAAAACCTTGTAATCGGCATATTCGGTGTCGAACATATATTTTTCGCCCAGCTGGTAAAGCGCACGCGAAGCCGATTCGGCGTCATTCACCAAAAATGGCAGCTCGATCACCTCGGTGCGCGGGAAGCGACCAGGCGTATAGCCGGGGAGGGTCCAGATGATATCTGCCACGCCATCTTTGACCTGATCGACCAATTCTGGTGGCTTGCCGCCCAGCTGCATGGCGGGAAAATGTTCAAAGGCAATGCGCCCGCCCGACTCGGCACTTATCTTATCCATCCATGGCTGAAGCACCAGCGCGGGCACAGGCGCCTGCGCGGGCAGCATCTGGTGCAGTTTCAAGGTAACCTCTTGCGCCAAGGCCGCCCCAAGCCCCAAACCGCTGGCCAGCACCGAAGCCCCCAGCAAGCGGGCAAACGTCGTGGATAGTGACATCATAAAATCCTCCCTGATATTATTCTGCTTTCTAAGGTCGAGCCTTTTTCAAACGTCGCCACCAAACTCCCCGTATGGCGCAGACAGACCCACCCCTCTGAGCCTGTTCTAATCTCTGCTGTTTCGCAACGATAATGCAAAACTTGCCCAAATGCATAACCAAAGCGGTATGAAGTCGGTCCGGCGCTAATAGGGCAGGCCGCAGTAGCTTTCGGCCAAAAGCTTGCGCGCCTCTGCCGAGGCGGCCAGTGTCTCAAGCCCAACCCGTTGAATGCGTAGGTCAAAGGCGCTTTGATCGGGGAACTGATGCAGCATTGTGGTCATCGACCAAGAAAAGCGCATGGCTTGCCAGACCCGCGCCAGCGCTTCCGCGCCATATTGGGCCAAAGCCGCACCATCGCCTTGCAAAAGCTGCGCTTTGAGCGCGCGCGAGAGGTAAAACACATCCGATGCAGCCAGATTAAGCCCCTTTGCGCCAGTGGGCGGCACGATATGGGCGGCGTCGCCGCACAGAAACAAGCGGCCCCATTGCATCGGCTCGCAGACAAAACTGCGCAGCGGCGCGATGCTTTTTTCAATCGAAGCACCGCGCACCAAGGTCTTGGCCACTTCGGCGGGCAGGCGGGCGCAAAGCTCGTCCCAAAACGCCGCATCCGACCAATCTTCCACCTTATCGGTCAGTGGCACCTGAATGTAATAGCGCGATAGATTGCGGTTGCGCATCGAGGCCAAAGCAAAGCCGCGCTGGTGGTTGGCATAGATCAACTCCTCATGCGCGGGCGGGGTCTGTGACAAAATCCCAAGCCAGCCAAAGGGATAGACCTTTTCAAACTCGCGCCGCACCTCGGCTGGAATGCTGGGGCGGCTGACGCCGTGAAAGCCATCGCAGCCGGCAATGAACTGGCACTCGAGCCGCTGGTGCTGCCCCTCATGGGTAAAGCTGACAAAGGGCGCATCGCTTTGCACATCATGCAAGACCACATCTGCCACGCCGTGCAAGATCCGCGCGCCCAAGGCGTCTTGGGCAGTATAAAGATCGCGCGTGACCTCGGTTTGGCCATAAACCATCACCTGTTTGCCGCAGCTTTCGACAAAATCTATCCGAATGATCTGATCGTCTGACGACAGCAAACAGCCGTGGTGGGGGATGCCTTCGGCCTGCATCCGCGCCCCAACGCCCGCCTCTTGCAGCAGCTGCACCGTGCCTGATTCCAGCACGCCTGCCCGGATCCGCGACAACACATAATCGCGCGATTGCCGTTCCAGAACCACGGTGGAAATCCCCGCTTTCATCAGCAATTGCGACAACAATAGCCCCGCAGGCCCGCCGCCAATGATGGCCACATCGGTTTTCATTCTTGCCCCTCCTTTGCCGCGTAATGCCTTTGGTTTTCTTGCCCAAGGTGTAAAGGCGCCCCCCGCTTGGGGGAATGGACAGGGCGCACAACTTCTGGCACTTTTCGGACATGCGCGCCTCTGCCCCCACATTGCAAACCACCCCGATTCCGATCTGGAGCCTTTACGGCGAAAGCCGGGATTTTCCCGATGTTTTGCACATAGAAACCATCCGCGCGCGGGCGGCAGAGCTGGATTGGCAGATCGCGCCGCATCGTCATGCCCATTTGCACCAAGTCTTTCTGATCACCACTGGTGCTGTGCAAATGTCGATTGATGGCGCGCCGCGCCAGCTGACCCCGCCGTTCTTGCTGACCCTGCCGGCGGGGGTGGTGCATGGCTTTCGCTTTGCCAAGGGCACACAGGGTTGGGTGCTGACGGTGCCGGTGCAAACCCTGCCCGAAATGCTCTCGGCTTCCGCGCCAGTCTCGGGCTTGGCGCAGGCCGGAGTTTTGCCTGTCACCGCCGAGATGACGGCGCTGTTTCAGCGCATCGCCGCTGAACATGCCAGCACGCAAGCGGCGCGTGCCACAATGCTGCGCGCGCTGGCCTTGCAGGTGGCCTGCCTTGCGCTGCGCGGATTGGATGCCGCCCAGCCCGCAGCCGCGCGCCCGCAAGATGCCCGTTTTGCGCAGTTTCAAGATCTTCTAAGGCAACACTTGCGTGCGGCTTGGGGGGTTGAGGCTTATGCTCGGGCGCTCTCGGTCTCGCCGCGGCATTTGTCGCGCATCTGTCATGCGGCCACCGGCCAGACTGCCGCCGCGCTGATCGAGCAGGCGACCCTGCGTGAGGCCTGTCGGCTGTTGGTCTATACCCGCGCCTCGGTCGCATCTATCGGCTATGGGCTGGGCTATGATGATCCGTCCTATTTCTCGCGCGCCTTTCGGCGTGTGATCGGGCGTGCGCCAAACCGTTATCGCGCCGATTTTGACAAAGCCTGACGCGCTTGGCCAAAACACCAAGCCGCCCCGCAGGGCATTGATTTCACAACAAGGAAAGAAGGATATGGTGGGCGACCCTGGAATCGAACCAGGCGTGAGTCACCTCGGCGGAGTTACAGTCCACTGCCGCACCTTGCAGCGCGTCGCCCAACATGAGAGGGGGATTACCGAAAGCGCTGGGGGGCGTCAAGAGGTGCCGATGGAAATTCCGCATCTGCCCCACTTGCGCCCAAGCTTGGCTTTGCGCATTGTCGGCGCTTGCGAGAATAAGGGTGATAAAGACATGTCGGGTGATAAGAAACCGTCTTGGGTGGTAGATAAAGAGCGTGCGCGCCGTGCCGAGGCGCGTGAAACAGTTTGGCTCTTTGGCCTGCATGCGGTGCGCGATGCGCTGATGAACCCCGCGCGGGAAAAAATCCGGCTGGTTGTCACCAAAAATGCACTTGATAAGCTGGAAGAGGCGGTCGCCGCCGCCGGCATTCAGCCCGAAATCGCCGATCCGCGCCGCTTTGATGTGCCCATCGACGAAGGCTCGGTCCACCAAGGTGCTGCGATGGAGGTCAAGCCGCTGAACTGGGGCAAGCTGGCTGATGTCGCGATCTCGGGCGAGGGCGCGCCTTTGGTGGTGCTGCTGGACCGAGTCACCGATCCGCATAACGTCGGCGCGGTTTTGCGCTCGGCCGAGGTGTTTGGCGCGCGCGCCGTGATCGCACCGCGTCACCATTCCGCGCCTGAAACCGGCGCTTTGGCGAAAACCGCCAGTGGCGCGCTTGAGCGGCAGCCCTACCTTAAGGTCACCAATCTGGCCGAGGCGATGGAAGAGCTGAAGGCCATGGGCTACCGCATGATCGGGCTGGACGGCGACGGCACGGTGGAATTGGGCGCTGCGATGGCCAGCGTTGGCACCCATCCGGTCGCTTTGGTTTTGGGCGCCGAAGGCCCGGGCCTGCGCGAAAAAACCCGCGAGACCTGCGATGTTATCGCGCGCATTCCCTTTGCCGGGGCCTTTGGCAGCCTGAACGTCTCGAATGCCGCGGCGGTGGGGCTTTATGCGGCCGCCACGCGTCATGACAAAGCCTAAGGCTGCGCAAAGCCGATGCCCCTTGCCGTTTGTGCATGATCACAAAGCTGCGAGGGGCCCTTATATCTTGGGCCGCAGTGCCCATCTTTTAAACATGAGCTGCGGAAATGGAACCCCGCACCGCTTGTTTATTGTCCCTCGTTCCACACCTTGACGCCCGTGCCTCTGGCGCGGGCGTCTTTTTATTTGAAAGGCCCCGTCATGACCGAAGATGCCCTGATCCGCGATGTTCTGACCCGTGTAAAAACCATCGCCCTTGTCGGCTGGTCGCCCAAGCCCGACCGCCCCAGCCACCGCGTTGCGGCCTATCTTAGCGCACAGGGTTACCGCGTCATTCCGGTGAACCCCGGCCAAGTCGGCGAAATCGTCGCAGGCGAAGCGGTGCGCGCCTCGCTTGCAGAGATTGAGGGCGGCTTTGATATGGTCGATATTTTCCGCCGCTCAGAAGAAGCGGGCGCTGTCGTGGCCGAGGCATTGGCCGCCAGCCCCGATCTGACGGCTGTCTGGATGCAACTGGGCGTCGAAGACGCGGCCGCAGCCGAAGTGGCGCGCGCGCGCGGTGTGGCGGTGGTGATGAACCGCTGCCCTGCGATCGAGATCCCGCGCTTGGGCCTGCCAAAGCGCGCCTAGACCCCACCGCCACAGCGCTTGCAGGGGCGAAACCCTGCGGCCAAGGCGGCGGCAGGGGCGGGGAAAACCCTGATGTTGGGGCGCAAGGCTATGCGGGCGGGGCAGCCAAAGCGGCAGAAAATGCCGGTGCTGGTCACGCCGTAAATTCCCGGCCAAGCCCCTCGGGCGCGAAGGGCCGCCCAAGCCGCATCACCGATCGCCTCGCCCGCGGTTTTATCCATGTTCCTTCCCCCTTGCACGCCGCAAGGCTGGGCCCCGCGGCGCGCAAAGGCGACCCGAAACCTGCGCTATTTCACCCGTGTCCAAGTGCCGCCATCGCGACAGATGAACATCACGCAGCCCTGAACCGCCAAAGAATCGCCGTTCAGCTGCATTTTCGAGGCATAGGTCTTGTCGCGATCGGGTGACCAGATCTTGCCGCTGTCATAGCTGCCCTCGGCGGCGGGCTTCATATCCCAAATGATTCGCTTGCCGATATTGTCGCTTGCCATCGCTTTACCGCTGCCGTCAAAAGACTTGACCAAGATGCCACAAAAGGCTTCGCCGCAGGGCGTGACCTCGATGTGGCCATAATTGCCATTGTCATCCACGGATGTTTTCCAAACCCCTTCCACCGGATTTCCGGCAAAGCCTGTGCTGGCCACAAGGGCAAAACCCGCCGATAGCGCAAGTTTCCGTATCATTCTCTTCCTCCCTGAAGATTTCAACTCAGTGTGCCGCGAATTCTAAAGCTTGCAAGCCTGACGTTGGGTCCGATCAGCCTTGGCAATCACGGCCCATCTGCTTAAGAGCCTGTGCAAGCGAAACCGGAGGCTGCCATGATCCTTTACCCCGCAATTGATCTTAAAGACGGCCAATGCGTGCGGCTGCTGCGCGGCGAGATGTCGGCGGCCACGGTCTTTGGCGATGACCCCGCAGCCCAAGCGCTGAAGTTTCAAGATGCGGGCTGCGCATGGCTGCATCTGGTCGATCTGAACGGCGCTTTTGCAGGCACGCCGGTGAATGGTGCGGCCGTCGAGGCTATTTTGGCCGCAGTCAAAGTGCCAACCCAGCTTGGCGGCGGCATCCGCGATATGGCGACCATCGCGATGTGGCTGGAAAAGGGGCTGACGCGGGTGATCTTGGGCACGGTGGCGGTGGAAAACCCCGCATTGGTGCGCGAGGCAGCCCGCGCCTTTCCAGGCCAAGTCGCCGTGGGCATTGATGCGCGCAAAGGCATGGTCGCCACCAAAGGCTGGGCCACCGAGACCACGGTCAAGGTCACCGATCTGGCGCTTTCGTTTGAAGACGCAGGTGTGGCCGCGCTGATCTATACTGACATCGACCGCGACGGCGCGATGCAGGGCCCCAATATCGAGGCCACCGAGGCGCTGGGCCGCGCGGTGCGCATCCCGGTGATCGCCTCGGGTGGGGTGTCGCGGATGGCCGATCTGATCGCGCTGCGCGATACCGGCGTGATTGCGGGCGCGATTTCGGGGCGCGCGCTTTACGACGGCGCGATTGATCTGGCCGCCGCCCTCAAAACCCTCGCCTCTGCGCCGCACAAAGGCTAGGGTCAAGCGATGCTGAAAACCCGCCTGATCCCCTGCCTAGATGTCGCCGATGGCCGCGTGGTCAAGGGCGTGAACTTTGTCGGCCTGCGCGATGCCGGCGATCCGGTTGAGGCCGCGCGCGCCTATGATGCCGCAGGGGCGGACGAGCTGTGCTTTCTGGACATCCACGCCACCCATGAAAACCGCGGCACCATGTTCGATCTGGTCACCCGCACCGCCGAGGCCTGCTTTATGCCGCTGACAGTGGGCGGCGGCGTGCGCAGCCACGAAGATGTGCGGGCGCTGTTGCTGGCGGGGGCGGATAAGGTCTCTTTCAATTCGGCCGCCGTGGCTGACCCCGATGTTGTGGCCGCAGCCGCCGACCGCTTTGGCTCGCAATGCATCGTGGTGGCGATTGACGCCAAAACTGTAAGCCTTGGAAAATGGGAGATTTTCACCCATGGTGGGCGCAAAGCCACCGGCATCGACGCGGTCGACTTCGCGCGCCTGATGGTGGCCAAGGGTGCTGGCGAGATTTTGCTCACCTCGATGGACCGCGACGGCACCCGCGCGGGCTTCAACCTGCCGCTGACCCGCGCGATATCGGATGCGGTCTCGGTGCCGGTGATCGCCTCGGGCGGGGTCGGCACGCTGGATCATCTGGTCGAAGGCGTCACCAAAGGCGGCGCCTCCGCGGTGCTGGCGGCCTCGATCTTTCACTTTGGCGAATTCACCATCGGCGAGGCCAAAGCCCATATGGCCGCCGCCGGCATTCCGATGAGGCTGACATGAGCGCCCTGACCCGACTTTCCGAGACCATAGCCGCCCGTAAATCCGCCGATCCTGATGGCTCGTGGACGGCAAAGCTGCTCGCCAAAGGCCCCGAGAAATGCGCCGAGAAATTTGGCGAAGAGGCGATCGAGGCGATCATCGAGGCGGTCAAGGGCGACCGCGCCAAACTGACGGCAGAGGCCGCCGATGTGCTTTACCACCTTTTGGTGATGCTGGCCGCGCGCGATCTGACTTTGGCCGATGTCGAGGCCGAACTTGCGCGGCGCGAAGGCACCTCTGGCATCGCAGAAAAAGCCGCCCGCGCCCTGCCACAGCCTTAGATGCCTCCGGCGGGGATATTTGAAGACAGATGAAATCCCGCGCTTTGGTTTCATCTGTCTCTAAATATCCCCCGCGGAGCGTTCCCCCGAAACCCTGAGGCGATAAGGCGTCAGACGGGGGCGCAGCGTCTTAGGGTTTCCAGGTTAGAAAATTGCCGATCATGCGTAGCCCTGTGGCTTGCGATTTTTCGGGATGGAACTGCATGCCAACCATGGTGTCGCGGCCTATCACTGCTGTGATGTCGCCGGCGTAATCGACATGGGCCAGACGCTCGGCGGCGTGGGTTACATGGAATTGATAGGAATGCACAAAATAGGCGTGGTCGCCGTTCGAGATGCCCGCCAGAACCGGATGGGGTGTGTCGATGATCAGATCGTTCCAGCCCATATGCGGCACTTTCAGGCTGGGGTCTTTCGGGGCGATATGGGTCACCTCGCCTGCGATCCAGTCAAATCCGGCGGTGTCTTGGTATTCGCGCCCCCAGCTTGCCATCATTTGCATGCCGACGCAGATGCCAAGGAAGGGACGGGCGCGGAGGGTTACGGCCTCTTCGATGGCCTCGAACAGGCCGCCATAGCTGCCCAAGGCGCGTCTGCAGGCGGGGAAGGCGCCATCGCCTGGCAACACGATGCGGTCGGCGCGGGCGACATCTTCGGGCTTTGAGGAGACCAGCACCTCACCCGCGTTGGTTTCCTGCGCCATGCGTTGGAAGGCTTTTTCTGCGGAATGCAGATTGCCGGAATCGTAGTCAACCAGGACGGTGAGCATGGGGTTGCCTTGCGTGGGGGTGTCCGGCGGCGGGGCCTCCGGCGGGGATATTTAGAGACAGATGAAAGGCTTAGAGTGCGCCTTTGGTTGAGGGGAGTTGTCCTGCCATGCGCGGATCAGGCTCGACCGCTTGGCGCAGCGCACGCGCCAGCGCTTTGAAGGCGGCTTCGGCTATGTGGTGGTTGTTGAAGCCGTGGATCAGGTCGATGTGCAGGGTGATGCCGCCGTGGGTGGCGAGGGCTTGGAAAAACTCGCGCACCAGTTCGGTGTCAAAGCTGCCGATTTTGGCGGCAGGGAAGGGCAGGTTGCAGATCAGATAGGGGCGGGCAGACAGATCGAGCGCGCAGGCGACCTGGGCGTCATCCATCGCAAGCTGGAAGTGGCCATAGCGGCGGATGCCGGTTTTATCGCCCAGCGCTTTGGCCAGAGCTTGGCCGAGCGCGATGCCGGTGTCTTCGACCGTGTGGTGGTCATCAATATGCAGATCGCCTTTGGCCTGAACGGTTAGGTCGATCAGTGCATGGCGCGCGAGTTGGTCGAGCATATGGTCGAAAAACCCGATGCCGGTTTGGCAGGTGGATATTCCCGTGCCATCAAGGTTGAGGCTGACGGCGATTGCGGTCTCATGGGTCGTGCGGGTGATCTGGGCGCTGCGCATCGCGGGCTCCTTGCAAGGTTGCGCTGTTATAGGCGGCTGGGGTCGGTTTGAAAAGCAGGGGTGCGAAGCTTTTGCATTTGGCCCCGCGCTTGGCTAAGGTGACAGCGAATTTGAGCACGGATTGAACTGATGCAAAGCTATAGCTGTTTTAAGGCCTATGACATTCGCGGCAAGTTGGGCGCGGAGTTGACCCCGCAGATTGCGCGGCGCATCGGGCGGGCTTTTGCCGAAGGATTGGCCGCAAAGCGGGTGGTTTTGGGGCGCGATTGCAGGGCCTCGTCACAAGAGCTGGCTGAGGCCGTCGCCGAGGGCTTGTTGCAGGCGGGGGTCGAGGTTTTGGATCTGGGGCTTTGTGGCACCGAAGAGATGTATTTTGCCACCACAGCCCTGGCGGCGGATGGCGGGATCGAGGTCACGGCCTCGCATAATCCGATGGATTACAACGGCATGAAGATGGTGCGGCGCGGATCGGCGCCTTTGGACAGCGCCAGCGGTTTGGCTGCGATCAAAGCCTTGGCCGAGAGCGGCGATTTTGCGCCGGATCAGCCGGGCGGGGTGCTGCGCGATGCCTCAGGGGTGCGGGCGCAGTTTGTTGAGGCGGTTTTGGGCTTTGTGGATGTAAGCGCGCTGCGGCCTTTGAAGATTGTGGTCAATGCGGGAAATGGTGCGGCTGGGCCGACCTTTGATGCGATTGCGCAAGGCTTGGGCACGCGCGGTGCGCCGCTGGAGTTTGTGCGCCTGCATCACGACCCTGACGGCAGCTTTCCGCACGGCATTCCCAACCCGCTTTTGCCTGAAAACCAGCCCGCGACGGCGGAGCTGGTGCGCGCGGTGGGGGCCGATCTGGGCGTGGCTTGGGATGGCGATTTTGACCGCTGTTTTCTGTTTGATGCGGCGGGCAATTTCGTGGCGGGCGAATATATCGTCGGGCTTTTGGCCGAGGTTTTTCTGGCCAAAGAGCCGGGGGCGGGCATTGTGCATGACCCGCGTGTGGTCTGGAACACCCAAGACATCGTCGCCACGGCGGGCGGGCGGGCGATTGCCGCGCGCACCGGCCATGCGTTTTTAAAGCAAACCATGCGCGACACCGGCGCGGTTTATGGCGGCGAGATGTCGGCGCATCACTATTTTCGCGACTTTATGTGCTGCGATTCGGGGATGATCCCTTGGCTTTTGGTGGTGGAATTGATCGGGCGTTCGGGGCGGTCTTTGGCCGAACTCTTGGAACTGCGCCGCGCGGCCTTTCCGTCTTCGGGCGAGATCAATTTTCGGGTGCAAGATGTCGCCGCAGCCGTGGCCGCGATTGAGGCGATTTATGCGCCACAAGCGCAGGGCCGCGACGATCTGGACGGCTTGAGCCTTGAGTTTGGCACATGGCGGTTCAATCTGCGCGCCTCGAACACCGAGCCTTTGCTGCGGCTGAACGTCGAATCGCGCGGGCGGCGCGATGTGATCGACACGGCGGTGGCCGAGATTTCGGCGCTGATCGCAGCGCTTTAGCCCTTGGGCTAGGCGCGCATTTGCAGGTTTTGCAGGGCGGTGATCAGGGTCTCGGTGCCCGCATGCGTGGTCATGATGCCGGGCGAGAGCCGCAGGGTTTGGCCGCGCGCGTCGGTGCTGATGCCAAGGCCGCGCAGCTGGGTGACGATCTGGGCGGCGGGCAGGGTCTCGGGCAGGCGCAGCATCACAGAGCCGCCGCGTTTTGCCTCGGCGCGCGGGGTGATCAGCGGCAAATGCATCTCGTCCGCGGCCGCGATCAGCCTTGCGGTCAGGCGGCGGTTATGGGCCAAAAGCGCTGCGTGATCTTGGCGCGCGTGCCAATCCAGCGCTGGCAGTGAGGCAAGGGCGGCGATGGTGCCCGGCGTGCCATTGTCAAAGCGGCGAATGTCGGGGGCATAGGCAAAGGCATTGATATCCCAAGAAAACGGGTTGTCTTGGCTGAACCAGCCGCGCGGTTCGGGCTGGGCCGTGGCAATCAAAGCGGGGGCCACATAAAGCACACCCGCGCCGGGGGTGCCGCACATCCATTTCAGCGAGGTCGAGATCGCGAAATCCACCGCAGGCGCTGTGACATCATAGGGGATCAGCCCGGCGGCCTGAGTTATGTCGCAGCCGATCAGCGAGCCCATGCTGCGGCCATGCGCGACCATCGCATCAAGATCAATGCGGTGGCTTGACGTCGAAGACACCCATGTCAGCAGCGCAAGGCCCACCTCGGGCGTCCAGGCCGCAAGAAAGTCTTCATCCTCGACAAAAGCAGCGCCTTGGCGCAGCGGCACGGTGTGCAGGGTAAAGCCGTATTTTTGAGCCATCCCCGCCAAAAGGAAATGGTTTGACGGAAAACAATCCGCCCCCACCAAGACGCGCCGACCGGCAAGCGCTTGGGCGGGCAGGGCCGCAAGCAAGCTGTGAAACGCCGAAGTGACGTTTTCGGCCGTGGTCACAGTGCCTTCGCCCGCGTTCAATATCGCGCGCCAACGCGCCACAAACTGCGCGCGTTTGTCCAGCGCATAGCCCCATTGGCCATCATCAGGCCGCCCCCAGCTTTGCGCAAATTGCGCCATGGCCGTGGTCAGATCTGCGGTCTTTTCGGGGTAAAGGCCGATGGAGTGATAAAGAAAATATGTGTCTGACATCGGCGCTTTGCGGCTAGGGGCGGGATTGCGACACTCTGCACCGCTGGGCGGGCTTTACAAGGCAGAAGTTGCGCGGCCCTAATGCAGATGCTTGCCGCTTGCGCGCTGCATCGGCCATCCGGGGCGGCGGCTGCTAAAGCTGACAGCGGGCAGGCAGCGCAGGGTGCGCACCAGTTTTTCGCACCAGAAACTGCGGTCTTGCAAAATATGTTCTGGGAGCCGTCCGATGTCGAGGATCAGCTCGCGATGCTCCTCGACCTCGACGCGGTGCCAGCGGCCAAGGCCGTTCAGCTCGGGATCTTCCAGAATGGTTTGGCGCAAGGCAGCCTCGCGCTGGCGCAGCCTTGCAATTTCGGCGCGCGTTTCGGCAAGTTCGTCCGCTGGATTGGGCGGCAGCGGATAGGCGGGCAGGGGGCGGGCATGGGGCATCGGATTCTCCGGCTTAAGGGGTGCGATGACTTTGTGGCGCAATGCTTAAGCTTTGGTTTCCAAACCCGTATAATATTGCATCTGAGACAATTCGCGCCTCGCCTGTGGGCAAATGGCTGCAATGGGCCGTTGCTCTGCCTGCACAGATGTGGCAAGACAAATCCAACATAATGATACGGATGAGTTCAGATATGAGCGATTTCTCTGCCCGTCGGGTGATGATGGTCGATACGCAGGTGCGGCCATCGGATGTGACGAAGTTCCCGATCATCGAAGCCATGCTTGCCATCCCGCGCGAAGCCTATGTGCCTGAAGCCTTGCAAGAGGCAGCCTATATGGGCGGCAATCTTGATCTGGGTGGACGGGTGCAGCTAGAGGCGCGCACCTTGGCTAAGATGTTGGATGCTTTGGATGTTTTGCCAAGTGACAGCGTTTTGGATCTTGCGGTCGGTCTGGGCTATTCTTCGGCTGTGATCGCACGGATGGCGAAATCGGTGGTGGGCGTAGAGCCTCTGGCCGAGATGGCAGCCGCCGCGTCGCAGATTTTGGCAGCCCAAGGGATTGCCAATGCGGCGGTGCAGACAAGTGTGCCTGCGGGCCTGTTTGACGTCATCCTTATCGAAGGTGGTGTGCAAGAGGTGCCAGAGTCTTTGCTGGCGCAATTGGCCGAAGGCGGTCGGATTGGTGCGATTTTCATGCAGGGCGCCTTGGGCGTGGTGAAGATTGGGCACAAGTCCGAAGGCCGCGTCAATTGGCGCTTTGCGTTCAACGCCTCGGCTCCGGTATTAGAAGAGTTTGCGAAGGTCGAGGCTTTCGCGTTGTAATGCGGAATAGCGGCGGCGCAGCCCGCCGTTGAGAAGACAGAAAGAGGTCGATATGCGGACGTTTTTTGCAGCCTTTGCGGTCACAACGGCGATGGTAGCAGCGCCTTCGGCGCAAGCAGAGACCTTGGCCGATGCGCTGATCTCGGCCTATAAATCTTCGCATCTGCTGGAGCAAAACCAAGCGGTCTTGCGCGCAGCCGATGAAGACGCGGCAATTGCGGTGGCAAAACTGCGTCCGGTGGTGGATTTCACCACCCGCGGGTCTTGGACCAAATATGACAACGCCACGGGCCTGGGCACCAGCCTGCCTACGTCGTTTTATGAAAGCAACAGCGCTTCGGCGGCCTTGACGGCGACCGTGGTGCTTTATGCCGGTGGGCGCAGCAAATTGGGCGGCGCTGTCGCCAAAGAGGCAGTGCTTGCCACTCGCGCCAGCCTGATCAACGTCGAGCAGCAGGTGCTGTTGGCCGCGGTTGCAGCCTATGTCGATGTGCGTCTGCAAGGCGAGATTGTTGGCCTGCGCCAATCGAACATGCGGCTGATCAGCCAAGAGCTTCAGGCCGCGAAAGACCGCTTTGAGGTTGGTGAGGTCACGCTGACAGATGTCTCCTTGGCCGAAGCAGCTCTTGCCGCTGCGCGTTCTGGGCTGGCCGCAGCTCAAGGCAATCTGGAAGTTGCGCGCGAACGGTATAAGGCCACCACTGGCCATTATCCCGCCGATTTGAAGGCTCTGCCCAAGACCCCTGCTTTGCCCGCATCAGAAGATGAGGCCCGCGCTATCGCAGTGCGCAGCCATCCAAATGTGATCGCGGCGCAGCATCAGGCCAAGATTGCTGACCTGCGCGTGCAGATTGCAAAAGGGGCTATGCTGCCCACGCTTTCGGCCAGTGCAAGCGCGACCGAAACCGATACCGGTCTGGGCAATACCTCGGTCGGCTTGTCGTTCAGCCAGCCGATCTATCACGGCGGCGAACTTTCGGCGATGTACCGCCAATCGCTGGCGCAGCAAGACGCAGCCGCCGCTGGCACCCATCAGACCGTGGTTGTGGTCTCTGAAACGCTGGGCAATGCTTGGTCGAACCTGTCGGTTGCCAATGCCTCGATCCAAGCCGGCAGCTTGCAAGTGACCGCAGCGCAAAAGGCTTTTGATGGCGTGCGCGAAGAGGCCAAACTGGGCGCGCGCACCACTTTGGATGTGCTGAACGCCGAGCAAGATCTGTTGAATGCCCGTGCCGGCAAGCTGCAATCCGAGGCCAGCCGCTATGTGGGTGTCTATCAGCTTTTGGCCGCAACAGGCCAGCTGACGGCACAGCATTTGAACCTTGGCATCGCCAGCTTTGACCCCGAGGCCTATTACAATGCCGTCAAGAAAGCGCCTGCAACCTCGTCGCAGGGCAAGCGTCTGGATCGCATCCTGAGCAAAATCCAAAAATAAGCCGCAGTTTGCGTGCTTTTGGGCCCTCGCACGCCGGTGCGGGGGCCTTTTCTATAAGGCCACTGGCTTTCGCGGCGGCTCACATCGGCGGTGGACTGGCTATTCCTTGTCTTGCGCCAGCAACGCCGCTAGACTGTCTTAACCAATTGACCTGCAACACCGAGGCCGCTGATGTCTGAGCCACAAAGTTCGAATGATATTGAGGATGTGCTGTCCTCGATCCGCCGGCTGGTGTCAGAGGATTTGCGGCCGATGACTCGCACAGCAACGCCGGACCCCGTGGCAAGCCCTGCGATCGAGGCGAATGACAAACTGATCCTGACTCCGGCGCTGCGGGTGGTTGAAACCGCCGAAGCTACCCCGCCGCGCCCGCAAGTCCGCTATCCGCGTACGGTGGAAATCGTTGATTTCGAAGCCGATCCCGAAGCAGAAGAGCGGATCGAGCCTGCCGAGATGGAGAAAGTGTTTGCCACTTTGGCACCCGCTTCCGAGACCGAAGCGCTGGGGGATTTCGAGCAAGACGTCAGCGAAGCGCCGATGTTTGATGGTGCGATGATGACCCCCGAGCAAGAGGCCGAAGCGGTTCCCGTTTGGGCGCAGGTGGGCTTTGACCGCGACGAAATTGCCGACGATCTGCCGCCGCCCGCTGCCTCTGCGCAAAGCGATGCCGAATGGGTGGATGCCGCCGAGGCCAGTGTGATTGCCAGCCTTGCCTCTGATCCAAGCGATCCTGCGCAAAACTGGCAGGCTGAACCGCCCTCTGCGCAGTCCTCCGAGGCGGACGAGGAGCTGTTGTTCAACGAAGAGGTGTTGCGCGATCTGGTCCGCGACATTCTGCGCGAAGAGCTTGCTGGCAGCATGGGCGAGCGCATCACCCGCAACATTCGGAAAATGGTCCGCGCCGAGATTGCGCGTGGGCTTGCGACGCAGGATCTGGGCTAAGACAAGCCTTCAGCGGTTTTTGCCAAAACAAAAGCGCCCCAAGGGGCGCTTTTTTCTGTCTGCGAAAGCTTTGGCTTATGCCGCTTCTGCGTGTTCCAGCTCGAGCGCGTGACGACGCTCGCTTTCTTCGCGCGACAGCGCCACCGAGGTGCGCACGCCTTTGGACACGAATTCCATCAGACCTTTGACCACACGCTCGTTGGGATCAATGCCTGCACAAGACAAAACCTCGCGGCCATCGCGCGAGCGCGCCCAGCGGGCGATCTGGTCTGGACCGTTGCCATATTTCTTGTCGTCAGCGATTGCATCGTCAAGCGCAGCCAAAACCACGGCGGCAAAAAGCTTGCGCGCGCGCTGGCCCTGCTCGAAGTTGTAGGCCGAGCTGTCAATCGAATCAAACATGGCAAAGTCCTTATTTCTTGGTCTTGTCTTTCCGTTCGTTCGGCGCTTGTAACGCTTTGGTAACGATTCGGGCGACTGTCTTTCGAATAGCGGCCATGCGCTAGGCGCATAGCTGCCGATCTGGCTTACTGCATTTAGTTGGCTTGCGAGCAAGCCGGACCCGATATATAGGGTGCGACTTAACTTCTTCAACCTTTTGACAAGGTTTTGCCACAAATGCCGAAGATCAACGGAAACGAAATTAAGCCGGGAATGATTGTTGAACATGACGCAGGCCTTTGGGCTGCCGTCAAAGTCAACCATGTAAAGCCCGGAAAAGGTGGGGCTTTCGCTCAGGTTGAGCTGAAGAACCTGCGCGATGGCCGCAAGTTGAACGAGCGCTTCCGCTCGGAAGACAAGGTCGAGCGGGTCGAGTTGGAAAACAAAGACCAGCAGTTCCTTTATGAAACCGACGGGCGTCTGGTGTTCATGGATGCCGAAACCTACGAGCAGGTCGAGATCGACGCCGAGCTTTTGGGCGATCGTCGCCCCTTCTTGCAAGACGGCATGATGGCCACCGTGAACTATTACGGCGAAGAGCCTTTGAACGTCAGCCTGCCGCAAAAGGTCAAATGCAAGATCGTCGAGACCGAGCCTGTGCAAAAAGGCCAGACCGCAGCGAACAGCTTTAAGCCTGCGATTTTGGACAATGGCGTGCGCATCATGATCCCGCCCTTTATCGGCGTCGATGAAGAGATCATTGTTCACACCGAACTTATGGAATATTCCGAGCGGGCATAATCTCGCAAGGTTTCGCCCTGTTGAAAGGCCGCCTTCGGGCGGTCTTTTTCATTTGGGGGTGGCGATGGCATATCCGAGCCAGGTTTTGGCGGCAGTGCGGGCGGCGGCGCGGGCCAAGATCTTGCCGCGCTTTGGCCAATTGGCAAGTGCCGAGGTAACGGCCAAGGCGGCCTTTGACGATCTGGTCACCATCGCAGATGTCGAGGCCGAAGCGATGATCCGCGAGATCTTGGCGCGCGAGTGGCGTGAAGCACGGGTGATCGGCGAGGAAAGTGTTGCAGCAGATCCTGCCTTGCGCGACAGCTTTGGTCAAAGCGGCTGGCTGGTGGTGGTCGATCCGGTCGATGGCACCTGGAATTTCAGCAAAGGGCTGGCGCTGTTCGGGGTGATTGCTGTGGTGGCAGAGGCGGGGCGGCTGGACTACGGCCTGCTTTATGATCCGCTGCGCGATGATTGGATCGAGGCGCGGGCGGGGGAGCCTGCGCGTTTTGTCACCGCTGCGGGGCAGGTGCGGGTCTTGCAAACCTCGGCCGAGCGCGACCCGTCGCGGATGCAGGGCTATGTGCCATTGGTGCTGTTTGAGGCCGAGGCCAAGCGCGCGGCGGCGCTGGCGGGGCTGGGGTATCGGCGGATCAGCTCGATGATGTGTTCGTGCCATGAATACCGCATGCTGGCGCAGGGGCATGTCGATTTCGTGCTGAGCGGTCCCGAGCCGCACCCTTGGGACCATGCGGCGGCGGTGGTGATCGTGCAAGCCGCGGGTGGCGTGGCGCGGTTTCTGGATGGCGGCGTCTATGACATCACGCGGCGGCGCGGTGTTTTACTGCTGGCGAGTTGCGAAGAGGTTTGGCAACAGGTTGCGCGCGATTACGCAAGCCTGGCCTGAGGCGGGCGGGTCGGGGGGGCTGTCTGCCCCCCACAGCCTTGGCCTTTGGCCAAGGCCTCCCCCCGAGGATATTTTCAGACAGATGAAAGGCTGATCCGGGCGGTCTCGGCGGTGAGGTTTTCTGTGCGATCAAAGCGCAGATAGGCGATGGCCTGGTTGCCAGATTGGGTGAAAAGCCGGCCTGCGGCCTTGTCGCCTGCCATGATTTGCGTGCCTGAGGGGGCGCTGCCGGTGATGGTGACGGTGGTCAGGCCCTTTTTCAGCTCGGTCTTATGTTTCATCCGCGCGGTGACCTCTTGGCCGACATAGCAGCCTTTGCGGAAATCGACGCCGTTGAGGCGTTCAAAACCGGATTCGAGCAGGTAGCTGTCGTCGGGGATCAGCTCGATGCCGGTTTCGGGGATGCAGTGCGCGACGCGGATTGCGTCCCAATCAATCTGGGGCGGCGCGCCGGCTGCGCCGTAGCTGCGCCAGCCCAAGGCTGGGTGGCGCGGGTCGGCAAAGCCGCCCTTTGGGGTGGGGCCAAGGCCGCGGGTGACGCAGAGCGGGCTGGGGCTGATCTGCACATCGGCGCGCAGCCGGTACATGCTTAGGCGGCGGGTGGTGGCCTCGGCGATGCTGGTCTTGATATCCAGCAGCAGCGCATCGCCCATCGCGATCAGAAAGAAATCGGCCAGATATTTGCCTTGTGGTGTCAAAAGCGCCGCCCAACGAATGCCGTCGGCCTTGCCCAAGGCCAGCACATCATTGCTGACCATGCCTTGCAAAAAGCCAAGCCTGTCTGCGCCGGTGAGGCTATAAAGGCTGCGGTCGGTTGCGGTTTCGCCTGTCATCGCTTCGGTCCTTATCGCTGGGCTTAGGCTAGCCTTTAGGGCGCAGAAGGGCAAGCGCGGTGCGGTGGATTGACGAAGCCCAAGCCGAGCGCTAGCCATTGGGGGAAATCTTAGGGAGCCTGTCATGTCACTTGCCAATGGTCGCCACTATCTTGCCATTCCGGGGCCTTCGGTGATGCCCGATCGTGTGCTGGCGGCGATGCATCGCGCGGCGCCAAATATCTACGAGGGCGGCTTGCATGATCTGGTTGACTCGCTTTGGCCGGATCTGAAGGCGGTGGCGGGCACCACCACGGCTTCGGTGGCGGGCTATATCGGCAATGGCCATGCGGTTTGGGAAGCGGCAAATGCCAATCTATTTTCGCGCGGCGACAAGGCTTTGGTGCTGGCAGTGGGGCAGTTCGGCCTAAGCTGGGCGCAATCGGCGCGCGCGATGGGGATCGAGGTCGAGGTCATTGACTTTGGCAAGGCCACGCCGGTGGATATGGACCGTGTCGAGGCGGCCTTGCGCGCCGATGCTGCGGGCAAGATCAAGGCGGTGTTGATGACGCATGTCGATACCGCCTCGACCATTCGCACCGATATTGCGGCTTTGCGTGCGGCGATGGATGCGGCGGGGCATCCGGCCCTCTTGGCGGTGGATTGCATAGCGAGCCTTGGCTGCGATGAATACCGCATGGATGCTTGGGGCGTTGATGTCACGGTGGCGGCCAGCCAAAAGGGGCTGATGACGCCGCCCGGCATGGGCTTTGTCTGGTTTTCCGAGAAGGCGCGGGCGGTGGGCAAGACCGCTGATCTGCGCACGCCCTATTGGGATTGGGCGCCACGGGTGCAGGGGGGCGAGTTCTGGCAGCTTTGGGATGGCACGGCGCCGACGCATCATCTGTTTGGCCTGCGCGAGGCTTTGGACATGATCAAAGAAGAGGGCTTGGAAAACGTCTGGGCGCGCCATGATTGTTTGGCGCGCGCGGTTTGGGCGGCTTTTGACTGCTGGTCGGCGGGCAATGCCGCGATTGGCTTGAACGTCGCCAATCCGCGCGATCGGGCGCGGGCGGTGACGGCGGCCCGGCTGGGTGCGCCCCATGCCACCCGCCTGCGCGATTGGTGCGAGCATAAGGCGGGGGTGACCTTGGGCATTGGCCTTGGCATGGCACCGCCAAGTGATCCGGCCTATCACGGCTTTTTGCGGGTGGGCCATATGGGCCATGTCAACGCGCATATGACTTTGGGCGCTTTGGCGGTGATGGAGGCGGGGATGATCGCGCTGGATATCCCGCATGGCGGCGGCGCGCTTGCGGCGGCGGCGGGCGTGGTGGCGGCAGGCGCTGGCGCCTAAGCGGTTTTGGCTGCGCGCTCTCGGATCGAGATATAAAGCGCGCAGCCGATCAGCACGGCGACCCCGACAAAGGTCCAGCCATCGGGGAAATCGCCAAAGAAATACCAGCCGACAAGCGTGGCCATGATCATCTCGGTATAGGCCAAGGGCGCCAGCAGCGAGGCTTCGGCATAGTCATAGGCGCGCACCACCAGAAAATGGCCAAAGTTCGCCACCGCCCCCAGCGCCAGAAACATCGCCCATTGCGCAGGCGTGGGCGGCAGCCAGATCAGCGGCACCACCAGCGACAGCAGGGTTGCCCCGACGATATTGGTCTGAAAGGTGGTGACAATGGCAGGCGCTTGGCCCGAAATCGCCCGCGTCATCACGAAGTAAATCGCCAGAAAACCGCCTGCGGCCAAGGCCAGCAGACTGCCGGGGTTCAGCTCGACAAAGCCCGGGCGGATGATGATCAGCGTGCCCACAAAGCCAATCGCCACCGCAGCCCAGCGGCGCGGCCCGACCCGTTCCTTCAGCACAAAGGCCGAAAGCACGGTAACAATCAGCGGCTGGATGAAAAAGATCGCCAAAGCATCGGCAATCGGCAGATAGGTCAGGGCCGAGAAAAAGCTAAAGGTCGCCAGCGCCAGAAACCCCGCGCGCAAGCCATGATAAAGCGGGCGGCGCGGCAGCAAGCCTGCCACCCCCACCTTATGCAGCGCCAGCGGCAGCGTCACCAAAGCGCCAAAGCTTAGGCGCGCCCAGACGATCTGCAAGATCGGCACGCCCTCTTCGCCCAAGATCTTGGCAAAGACGTCGATAAAGGGCAGGGCTGCCATCGCGGCCAGCATAAAGCCCACGCCAAACAGCGGGCGCGGCACAAAGCTGTGATCGGTCGGGCGGTTGGCGCTTGCGGTCATGGCGGGCTTTCGCTGGTTTGCCCTGTTTTAGGCAGCGCGCTTGCTTTTGGCGCGTTCGTTTGCGACATCTTTGCGCGAGCGGCGCAGGCGCTGCCCCCCTGATCTGCCAGAAATTCAGGCTTTTGCCACGACAAAGGCTGGTTTTCCTGCTTTGCCCCTTCATCTTCGCCATCGGACTGCTATTGTTTTAGAAAATAAAGAATGGCAGGCCGGATATGCGCGCACAGACCCGTCGCCCCGTGGTGGGGATCATCGGCAACTCGCATCTGATCAATGATCGCTATCTGGTGCATGGCGCAGGCCAGACCAATTCGCAGGCGATTGCCGAGGTGGCGGGCTGTTTGCCGCTGATCGTGCCGACCGATCCCGCCTTGGCCGATCTGCCCGATCTGATGGCGGCTTGTGATGGGTTTTTGTTCACCGGCGGGCGGCCGAATGTGCATCCCAGCGAATATGGCGAAGAAGAAACCCCCGCGCATGGCAGCTTTGACCGTGGCCGCGATGGTGTCGCCTTGGCGCTGGTGCGGGCTTGTGTCGAGAGGGGCCAGCCGATCATGGGGATCTGCCGTGGCTTTCAAGAGGTCAATGTCGCGATGGGCGGCACCCTTCACCCCGAGATCCGCGATCTTCCCGGCCGGATGAACCACCGCATGCCCCCCGATGGCACGCCCGAGGAAATCTTTGCGCTGCGCCATCTGGTCAGCTTTACCCAAGGCGGGGTGTTCCACCGGCTGATGGGGGCGCCTGCGGTGATGACCAACACGCTGCACGGCCAAGGCATTGCCCGCGCAGGCGCGCGGGTGGTGATCGACGGCTTTGCCCCAGATGGCACCCCCGAGGCGATCTATATCAAGGATGCGCCCGGATTTACCCTGTCGGTGCAATGGCACCCCGAATGGAACGCCGCGCAAGACCCGGTGTCTAAGGCGCTGTTCACAGGTTTTGGCGATGCCCTGCGGGCTTGGCACGCGGCGGCCTAAGGCCTTAGCCGTTTACATATTAAAAAGGCGGGCAAAGCGCCCGCCCTTTGTGTCTCAGGCACCGCCGATCAATTGGCGGGACAAACCCCATTCACCAAAGCCTGCGTGCAGACGGCAGGTGGCGTGACACTTGGAGCGGCGACATTTGGCGCCACGCTGCCTGTTGTGATAACAGGTGCCGGCATCACGCTGGGCTTTGGCACGATGATCGAAGCGGCGACAACCGTTTCGACCACCGGCTCTAACACAGGCTCGGCCTTGACCACAGGCTTTGGCGGCAGCTTCAGCTTGGCGGGATAGGATCCATCGGCATTCAGCACCACAACCTTGGCGCCGTCCTGCACCCGCTCATAAAGCTCCATCACATCTTGGTTTATCATCCGAATGCAGCCCGAAGAGGCATTCTTACCAATCGACCACCAATCCGGCGTGCCATGAATGCGGTAGCCGTAATCAATGCCATTGGTGGTCAGGTAAAGCGCCCGCGCGCCCAAAGGATTTTCCGGCCCACCAGGCTGCCCGTCTTTCCACTTTTCCAGCTCGGGCTTGCGCGTTATCATCTCTTTCGGCGGTGTCCATGTGGGCCAGGTCTTACGATTGGTGATATTGGCAACCCCCGCCCATTCAAACCCCGCCTTGCCGACAGAGATGCCATATTGCGTGGCCTTGCCGGGGGCGGTGATCAGATACAAATGCCGCTCGGCCGGGTTGATGATGATCGAGCCCACTGGCTCGGCACTGGCGAAATCGACATCCTGCTTTTGATAGGCGCTGGGCACCTTTTCCACCGGAACGGTTGGCACGCTAAAGCTGCCATCAACGCGCGCGGCATAATGTGCCGCATTCGCTTGCGTCAAAGCCGCCGCGGCTGCCTCAGGCGACACCAACGCCGCCTGAGGCTGGCTCACGCAGCCGGAAAGTGCCAAGATCAGCAGTCCAAGATGGGTCGCAGAAGTCAAAAAGCGCATCAAACAGCCTATACAAAAAGCCAGCCGCCTTGGACTGCCCAGATTATCCTTGCCCCAAACTATCCGAGCCCGCGCAAGAGGTCAAAGCACCTTATTTACAAAACGGTGAAGATCACAAAACCGTGCGCAGGTGCCAAAGTTCTGGGAACAGTTCCACCTCCAACATGCGCCGCAAATAACCGACCCCCGAGGTGCCGCCCGTGCCGCGCTTCAACCCGATCACCCGCTCGACCGTGGTGACATGATTAAACCGCCAGCGCCGAAAGTAATCCTCCAGATCCACCAGCTTTTCGGCCAGCTCATAGGCCTGCCAATAGGTGGTGGGGTCTTTGTACACCTGGGTCCAAACCTCTTGCACAGCCTCATTCTTGACCCAAGCCTGCGACAAATCACGCCCTAACACCTCTTCTGGGATCGCAAGCCCCATCCGCGCCAGATGCCGCAAGGCCTCGTCATAAAGGCTGGGCCGCGCTAGCTCGGCCTGCAACAGCGCGGTGATCTCGGTGCGATGCGCATGCGGCTTCAGCATCGCCAGATTGCGATTGCCCAGACTGAACTCGATCAGGCGATATTGATGCGACTGAAACCCTGATGATTGCCCCAGACCATCGCGAAAGCTGGTGTAATCAGCGGGCGTCATGCTGCGCAACACATCCCAAGCCGAATTCAATTGCTCAAAAATCCGCGAGATTCGCGACAGCATCTTGAAAGCCTGCGGCACCCGCCCCGCCGCAATCGCGCAGCGCGCGGCGGCCAATTCATGCAACACCAATTTCATCCAAAGCTCGGAGGTCTGGTGCTGAATGATAAATAACATCTCGTCATGCGCCGGTGTCAATTGCTGCTGGGCATCAAGGATCTTGTCGATTTGCAAATAGTCGCCATAAGACATGCGTCCATCAAACGACATCTGCGCACCATCTTTGGCAGGATTATAAGAGGGCATTCGGGTCTCCGGTATGAAAAGGAAAGGCAAGCGCGCGGCCTAGCGCTGCCTGTTCAACACCGAAAAATTTCCAATCTTGCGCCAAAGCGCGATCCAACCTGCGGGCCGGCAAAGCGCTGGCAGGGCTTTCATCTTGGTCAAAATATCCCCGCCGGAGGCATCCGCGGCTGATCTCGGAGCCTCCGGCGGGGATATTTGAGCCAAGATGAAAGCCGCCTGCATCAGGTGACTTTCGCGCGGGTTTTGTAGTCTGGGCGGTCCCAGAGCGAATTTTGCATGATATCGGCGATGATGGCGACGGCGCGGTCGACGTCGGTTTCGTCGATGAACAGCGGGGTGAAGCCGCAGCGGATGATGTCGGGCGCGCGGAAATCGCCGATGACGCCGCGGGCGATCATGGCTTGCATGATGGCATAGCCTTCGGGGTGGCGGAAAGAGACTTGACTGCCGCGCATCGCGTGATCGCGGGGGGTGGCAAGGATCAAGCTGGGGCAGCTTGCCTCGATGCCTGCGATATAGCGGTCGGTCAGGGCCAGCGAGGTGGCGCGCAGGGCCTGCATATCGACGCTGTCCCAGATATCGAGCGAGGCTTCAAGGGCGGCCAATTGCAGAATGGGTGGTGTGCCGACGCGCAGGCGTTCAGCGCCGGTTGCGGGGCGGTAGTCGAGATCAAAGGCAAAGGGGGCGGCGTGGCCTTGCCAGCCTGAAAGGGCTGGGATGGCGTGATCGGCGTGACGGGGGGCGACATAGATAAAGGCAGGGCCGCCTGGGCCAGAGTTAAGGTATTTATAGCTGCACCCGACCGCAAAATCGGCCTTACAGGCAGCAAGCTCGACTTGGAACGCCCCTGCGGAATGCGCCAGATCCCAGATCGTCAGCGCACCATGGGCATGGGCGCGGGCGGTGATCTCGGCCATATTGTGCCGCCGCCCGGTGCGATAATCGACTTCGGTGATCATGGTGACGGCCACGGTCTCGTCGATCGCGTCCAGCACCGCTTCGGGGGCTACGGTTTTCAGCTCGTAGCCTTGGCCAAGCGTGCGGCACAGGCCCTCGGCCATATAGAGATCTGAGGGGAAGTTGCCGGTGTCTGACAGGATCACCCGCCGCTTTGGGTTCAGATCAAGACAGGCTGCCAAGGCTTGGTAGACCTTGATCGAGAGCGTGTCGCCCATCACCACATGGCCCGCTTCGGCGCCGATCAGCCGCGCGATACGGTCGCCCACATGCATCGGTTTGTCCATCCAGCCGGCCTTGTTCCAGCCGGTGATCAGCATTTTGCCCCATTCTTCCGTCACCGTCTGCGCCACCCGTGCGGCGGTGGCGCGCGGCAGCGGGCCCAGCGAGTTGCCGTCAAGATAGATCATGCCCTCGGGCAGGGTGAACAGGGCTTTGGTGGCGGAAAAATCGGTCATGATAGCCTTTGGCGTGGTTTCCGACCGATCATCGGGCTTGGGGGGCAAATGTTCAAGCTGGAAGTGACTTCGCGCTGGCTTTGGCGCGCGGGCTGGGGCTTGATGGCGCAAAGGGAGGCTTTGATGCTGAAACAGATTGATATTCCGCCGCTGTGGTTGGTGTTTGCCTTGGGTGCGATTTGGGCGATTGCGCAGGCGACGCCGGTTTGGCCGCAGCAGGGCTTGGGGCTTTGCCTGATCGCTTTGGGCCTTGCCGCGATGGCGGTGGCGGTGGCGCAGATGCTGGTTGCGCGCACCAGTTTTATTCCGCGCCGCGACCCATCGGCCTTGGTGACGGGCGGTGTTTTCAGCATCAGCCGCAATCCGATCTATCTGGGCGATGCTTTGGTTTTGCTGGGGGCTGCCTGTTTTTGGGGCGCTTGGGTCGCACTGCCTGTGGTGGCCGGCTTTATGGTTTGGATCACGCGGCGCTATATTTTGGACGAGGAGGCGCGGCTGCGCGCGGGCTTTGGGCCTGCTTTTGCGGCCTGGTCGGCGCGGGTGCCGCGCTGGATTTGGCGTATTTAGCGGCAAAGCTGTCGGATTTTGCCGTAAATCTTGCGCCAATGCTGCATCTGGCGTTGCACTTTGGGGCGCTGCTGCTACTTCTGCAACATTATTGTTTCGCGGGGCTGGCCCGCCCTGAGGCTAAAATGGGGGAGAGACTGTGAAGATTGGTGCTATAACAGAGGTGTTTGCGGGCGAAAGTCGCGTTGCGATGACACCAGATTCGGCGCTTCAGCTGGTCAAGCTGGGGCATAGCTGCTGCATTCAGGCCGGTGCGGGGGCCAAGGCTGGCTTTTCAGACGCGCTTTATGCCGCCGCTGGGGTCGAAGTTCTAAAGACCGCCAAGGCGGTGATGGCGGCTGCCGATGTCATCGTCAAAGTGCGCGGCCCCGAGATGGCCGAAGCCAAGGCGTTGAAATCCGGGCAGACCCTGATCTCGTTCTTTTGGCCGGCACAGAACCCCGAGCTGCTTGAGGTGGTCAAGGCGCAGGGGGCGACCGTTGTCGCCATGGATATGGTGCCGCGCATCAGCCGCGCGCAAAAGATGGATGCGCTGTCGTCGATGGCCAATATCGCGGGCTACCGCGCGGTGATCGAGGCTGGCAACAACTTTGGCCGCTTTTTCACCGGGCAGGTGACGGCTGCGGGCAAAGTACCGCCGGCCAAGGTCTTGATCGTGGGCGCTGGCGTGGCCGGTTTGGCCGCGATTGGCACTGCAACCAGCCTTGGCGCGATCACCTATGCCTTTGATGTGCGCCCCGAAGTGGCCGAGCAGATCGAATCGATGGGCGCGCAATTCGTCTATCTGGAGTTTGACGCCAGCGAACTGCCCGATGGGGCCGCGACGGGCGGCTATGCAGCCCCCTCGACCCCAGCTTTCCAAGCCAAACAGCTGGCCAAGTTCCGCGAACTGGCCCCCGAGATGGACATCGTCATCACCACGGCGCTGATCCCCGGACGGCCTGCGCCCAAGCTTTGGACCAAGGATATGGTCGAGATGATGAAGCCGGGTTCGGTGATCATCGACCTTGCTGCCGAGCGTGGCGGCAACTGCGATCTGACGGTGATGGACGAGAAGGTTGTCTCGGACAACGGCGTGACGGTGATCGGCTATACCGATTTCCCAAGCCGGATGGCTGCACAGGCCTCGACGCTTTATTCCACCAATATCAGGCATATGCTGACCGATCTTACCCCGAAAAAAGACGGTGTGATTGATCACAATATGGAAGACGACGTCATTCGTGGCGCGACCGTGGCCAAGGCCGGCGAGATTACTTATCCGCCACCACCGCCGAAGATCGCAGCGATTGCGGCGCAAAAGCCAAAGGAAAAGGTCAAAGAGCTGACGGCGGAAGAAAAGCGCGCGGCAGAGACGGCGGCCTTTAAGGCGCAGACCAGATCGCAAGTCGGTCTGCTGGTGGGGGCGGCTTTGTTGCTTGCCCTTGTCGGAGCCTTTGCGCCCACCGAATTCATGTCGCATTTTATCGTCTTTGTGCTGGCCTGCTTTATCGGTTTCTCGGTGATCTGGAATGTGTCGCATTCCTTGCACACGCCTTTGATGGCGGTGACCAATGCGATTTCGGGCATCGTCATTCTTGGCGCGCTGCTGCAAATCGGGTCCGGCAGCTGGCTGGTGGTGGTTTTGGCCGCCATTTCGGTGCTGATCGCGACGATCAATATTGTGGGGGGCTTTCTGGTTACGCGCCGGATGCTCGCCATGTTCCAGAAGTCGTAAGGAGATAGGCACATGAGCATTGGAATTGTACAGGCTGCCTATATTGCTGCGGCTGTGTTGTTTATCCTCAGCCTTGGCGGGCTGTCGGGGCAAGAAAGCGCCAAGCGCGCGGTGTGGTATGGCATCGCGGGCATGGCTTTGGCGGTGTTTGCCACGGTGTTTTCGGCCGATGTTGCCCATGTTTGGGTGATTGCGCTGATGGTTGCGGTCGGCTCGGTTTTGGGCTGGATGGTCGCGATGCGGGTGCAGATGACCGAGATGCCGCAACTGGTGGCAGCGCTGCATTCGTTTGTGGGTCTGGCGGCGGTTCTGATCGGCTATAACGCCGATATCGAACTCAGCCGCGTGCTGGCGATGGATCAGGGCGCCAAGGCGGGGCTGATCGGCTTTGCCGCCAAATTGGCGCATAAAGACGCGGTCGAGCAGGCGATTTTGCATGTCGAAGTGTTCTTGGGCGTGTTTATCGGCGCTGTGACCTTTACCGGATCTATCGTGGCCTTTGGCAAATTGGCCGGCAAGGTTTCTGGCAATGCCAAAAAGCTGCCGGGCGGGCATTTCCTGAACGCGGGCGCGGCTGTGGGATCGTTGATCTTGCTGGTGCTTTATTTCAACGGTGCGGGCATTTGGTCGCTGATGCTGATGACGCTGTTGGCGTTTTTCATTGGCTATCACCTGATCATGGGCATTGGCGGTGCCGATATGCCGGTGGTTGTGTCGATGCTGAACAGCTATTCCGGCTGGGCGGCGGCGGCGATTGGCTTTACGCTGGGCAATGATCTTTTGATCGTGACCGGCGCGCTGGTGGGCTCATCGGGGGCGATCTTGTCTTACATCATGTGTAAGGCGATGAACCGCTCGTTCATCTCGGTGATCTTGGGCGGCTTTGGCGGCACCACCGGGCCTGCGATGGCGATCGAAGGCGAGCAGGTGGCGATTGACACCGAAGGTGTCGCCGCGGCGCTGAATGATGCCGATAGCATCATCATCATTCCGGGCTATGGCATGGCGGTGGCGCAAGCCCAGCAAGCGGTCTCAGAACTGACCCGCAAGCTGCGCGCGCGCGGCAAAACCGTGCGCTTTGCGATCCACCCTGTGGCAGGCCGTTTGCCCGGCCATATGAACGTGCTTTTGGCCGAGGCCAAGGTGCCCTATGACATCGTGATGGAAATGGACGAGATCAACGAAGATTTCCCCACCACCGATGTGGCCATCGTGATCGGGTCGAACGACATCGTGAACCCCGCTGCCCAAGAAGACCCCAACAGCCCAATCGCTGGCATGCCAGTGCTGGAATGCTGGAAGGCGAAACAGGTCTTTGTCAGCAAGCGAGGGCAGGGCACCGGCTATTCCGGCATCGAGAACCCGCTGTTCTACAAAGAGAACACCCGGATGTTCTATGGCGATGCGAAAAAGTCGCTCGACGCTTTGTTGCCGCTGATCGACTAAGGCGCGCGCGCCCTTGCGCAGGTGACATCAAAGGCCCCGCCGCAAGGTGGGGCCTTTGCATTGCGGCAACACTTTTGGTGCATACGGCTGTATTCTGTGAATTTTCTGGCCTTTGTCGCAGCGGCGGGGCTTTCTGGCGCAAAGAGCAAGGCGAGCCATGACCCAGATCGACGACCACCCGTTGCGCTATGCGCTTGTCAATGAATTGCACGCGCGCCCGTTTCCGGCCCTGCGCGCGCCCTGCGTGGCGGCCTATGTCGCGGTGAAACAGCCGCAAGAGGCGCAAAACCGCAATCGGGCCGAGGATATGGCGCATGTGCTGGCGCTGCTGGATCGCAACGGATCTTCGCATCCGCAGCCCAATGCCACGCATTTTTCCGGCACCATCGGTCGGGCCGAGCTGAAATGGGAAAGCCACACCGAATTTGTGACCTATTCCGCCTTTAGCGAAGGCCTGCCCGCACGCCCCTTTGACCCCGACGAGATGGAGGTCTTTCCCGAGGATTGGCTGGCCGAAGCCCCCGGCGTGCGCTTGGCTTCGGTCTTGGTGCGGGTCGAGGTTCTGGGCGATGAGGCCGCTTTGCTGGCCAAGCTTGACCAATGGTTCGTCGCCGAAAGCCTTGCGGTGGCGCGGGTGGTGGATGGGGCTGCGGTGATTGCGGGCGATTTCAGGATTGATCCGGCGGGCCATATGCGATTTGCGGTCTTTGTCAAACCCGACACCGGCGCGCGGCGGATCGGGCGGATCGTGCAGCGGCTGTGCGAGGTGGAAACCTACCGCGCCATGTCGATGCTGGGGCTGATGCGGGCGCGCGGGCTGACGGGCAAGCTGAACGCGCTGGATCCGCAACTGTCAGAGCTGGTCTCGGGCTTGGACAGCAACGCGCGGCCTGCCGAGGAAAACCTGCACGAGTTGCTGCGGATTTCGGCAGAATTGGAAAGTCTGGCGGTGCAGCATTCCTTCCGCTTTGGCGCGACGGGGGCTTACGAGGCCATCGTCAATCAACGCATTGCAGCCCTGCGCGAAGAGCGTGTGGCTGGGCGGCAAAGCTTTGGCGAGTTCATGATGCGGCGCTATGATCCAGCGATGCGCACGGTGAAATCGGCCGAGGCGCGTCTGGTCTCGATGGCCGAACGCGCCACGCGGGCGGCTGAATTGTTGCGCACAAGGGTGGATGTTGAACGCTCGGCGCAGAACCAAAAGCTGTTAGAAAGCATGGACAAACGCGCCGATCTTGCGCTGCGGTTGCAACATACCGTCGAAGGTCTGTCGGTGGTGGCGATCAGCTATTACGCGGTCTCGCTGGCGGCCTATGCCGCCTATCCGGTGACCGAGGCGCTGCATATCAGCAAGGGCATGGCCACGGCGGTGCTGACACCTTTGGTCGTGCTGGGGGTTTGGCTGGCGCTGCGCCGGATCAAGCGCGAGATGCGCTGACCTCGCCGCAGATCACGCGGGCTAGGGCTGCGTCGCGCTGCGCCTCTGGCAGGCTTAGGACATGCGCAAGCTTGGTATAAGCCGCCTCGGGCGTCATATCGCCGCCGTCGATCACGCCGCATTCCACCATCAAATTGCCCGCCGCATAGGTGCCCAGACTGACCCCGCCCTCAGGACTTTGGCTGACCGCAATCATCCGCGTGCCGCGCTGTTTGGCGCTGCGTAGGGCTGCCGCTATCTCGGGCGTCTCGGGCAGGGTGCCTGCGCCAAACACCCGCAGCACAACGCCGTCGCAGTGGCTCAGGGCATGGGCGATCAGCTCGGGCGACTGACCCGGTGCCATGGTCAGGATCGCAAGCTTGCTGGGCTGATAGGCGGTGCGGTGCACATCATCAGCCGCCTGCCAAGGCGGTGCCGCTGTTGGGCTGGCGGTAAAGGCCGCTGGGGCCGAGGAATGCGCCTTGCGCAGCCGCGCGCCATGCAGCAAACGCCCGGCAAATTGCACCCAGACGCCCGCAGGCGCGGTTTGCGCAGCCGCAATGGCATCTGACAGGTTCGCGGCGCCATCACTGCCCGCCAGCGTCAGCGGCAGCATTGACCCGGTTAAAATCACCGGACGGCGCAGACCCGCCAGCGCAAAGCAAAGCGCGGCGGCGGTAAAGGCGAGCGTATCGGTGCCATGGGTGACGACAAAGCCGTCATAGCGCGCCTGGCCTGCCTCGATCGCTGCGGCAATGCGGTTCCAATCGGCGGGGGTGGCATTGGCACTGTCGATCAGCGGCGCAAGCGGCAGCAGGGTGATCTGGGCGGTTGGGGCAAGCTTTGCCAAGGCGGCCTCCAGCACGCCTGCGCTCGGGGCAAAGCCGATCTCGGTTTGTGCCATGCCAATGGTGCCGCCGGTGTGGATCAATAGCAGATGCATGCAAAAAGCCCCCTGTAGCTTGAAGGGCTTTTGCGCAGTTTCAAAGCGTGGCGCAAGCTTTACCTGCCGCGAATGCGCGGATCCAGCGCATCGCGCAGGCCGTCACCGATATAGTTCACCGACAAAACCGTCAGCGAAATCGCCACACCCGGCCAGATCACGCGTTCGGGATAGATCTGCATATAAGATAGCCCATCATACAAAAGCCGCCCCCAGGTCGGAAAATCGGGCGGAAAGCCAAGGCCAAGGAAAGACAGCACAGATTCGGTGATGATCGCCTCGGCCACCCCCAAAGTCGCCGCCACCATCACCGGCGAGACCACATTGGGCAGGATATGGCGCAGAATGATCCGGCGCGGAATCGCTCCGATCGACCGCGCCGCCAGCACATATTCACGCTCTTTCAGCGCCAATACCTCGCCGCGCACAATCCGCGCCGCCTGCATCCAAGAGGTGACCCCAATCGCAAAGACGATCAGCAAAAACGCCCCCATTTCTGGCCCGACAAGCCCCGCGATGCGGTCGCGAAACAGCATCACCATCACCAGCAAAAGCGGAATCAGCGGCAAGGCCAGAAACATATCGGTCAGCCGCATCAAGGGCCCGTCGAGGCGTTTGAAATAGCCCGCCAAAATGCCGATGGTGGTGCCGACAAAAATCGCGATCATCATCGCCACAAAGCCCACCGCCAAAGAGACTTTGCCCGCGTCCAGCATCCGCGCCAGCATATCGCGGCCCAGTTGATCGGTGCCCAATGGGAACCGCCACGACGGACCTTGGTTTTTCAGCATGATCGCCTTGGCCACCGACATCTTTTCAGGCACCCACAAAAACGGCCCCAAAACCACGGCCAAAATCAGCGTGCCCAGCACAATCAGCCCAAACAAAGCGCCCTTATGGGTGCGAAATTGCTGCCAAATCGCCCGCATTTGGCTGGCGGGTTTTTCAATCGCTGTGGTGGCGTCAGTCATAGCGGATCCTCGGGTCGAGAAGGCCGTAAAGCACGTCGGCGATCAGGTTGAAAAGCACGATCAGGATCGCGAAGATAAAGGCAAGCGTCTGCACCATCGGCAAATCATTGGCATGAATCGCCCCGATCAGCGCCGAGCCAATGCCCGAGACCCCGAACATATTCTCGGTGATAATCGCGCCGCCAAAGATCGAGGGGATGCCAAGGGCGATCACCGTGACCACGGGGATCATCGAATTGCGCAGCACATGTTTCAGCACCACCGTGCGCTCTGACATGCCTTTGGCACGCGCGGTGCGCACATAGTCCTGGCCCATGTTTTCAAGCATAGACGAGCGCATATAGCGGCTGATCGAGGCCGCATTGGCCAGCCCCAAGGTCATCACCGGCAGCGTCATCTGCCGCACTTGTTGCCAGAAGGTGTCCCAATCGGTGACGGTCAAGGTGGTGTCATATTTGGTTGGAAACCAGCCCAGACCGACGGCAAACAGAATAATCAGCAGCGTGCCCGAAAAGAAGGTCGGCACCGAAAACCCGATCATCGCCAGCAAGGTGCCAAGCTGATCAAAGATCGAATACTGCCGATAGGCCGAATAAATGCCAATCGGAACCGCGATCAAGATGCCCACCAGATAGGCAGTGCCAATCACGATCAGCGTCTGCGGCAGGCGCTGCACGATGATGTCAAACACCGGCGAGCGGGTTTGATAGCTGATGATCCGTTGCATGCCTTCGGCGTAATTGCTGCCAAAGATTGCATCAATGCCGGTCAAAGGCTCGACATAAAAAAACTGTTTCAGCCAAAGCCCATAGCGGACATAGACCGGCTCGTTGACGCCCATCGCTTCAAGGATTTTCATCCGCACTTCGGCAGGCACCGTCAGCGGAATTTCCGAGGCAGGGCTTCCCGGTGCCAGATCGACCAGAAAAAAGATCACAAGGCTGATCAAGAGAAGCGTCGGGATTGCCAGCAGCAATCGTCGAAGCGTGAAGGTGAGCATGGCGGCGCCTCTCGCAAGCAGACTTCAGGGGGAATGGGCGGGGAGATTGCCCCCCGCCCAAAGCTAGATCACTTGACGCGGAACCAATCCTGTACGTTCCACATTTCGGTGTCCCAAGTGTTCAGGTTCACGCCACCCAGCGCGTTCGAGGCAGCCGAAAGACGACCACGATCGACCAGCGGCACGATGACCATGCTGTCTTTGGTCAGCATGTCGTTCATCTTTTTGGCAAGCTCGGAGCGCTTGGCCATATCCGAGGTTTTGCCCATTTCAGCAACCAGCGCGTCATAGGCTGGATCGCAGAAGCGGTTGATGTTTTCACCCTGCCACTGGTTGTCTGGGCCTGGGATCTTATTGCACAGATAGCTGGCCAGGTAGGGCTCTGGATCGGTGCCGTCAAAGTTGTTGGCATACATTTCGACGTCTGCATAGAACTTCTGGAAGGTATCGGGCGAGCCCGCATCGCCGCCAAAGAACACCGAAGCGTCGATGTTGCGAAGCTCGACGTCCACACCCAGCTCGGTCCACCAATCTTTGATCAAAGCCTGGAAGTCCTGACGCACAGGGTTGGTCGAGGTTTGGTAAAGGATGTGCAGCTTCTTGCCATCTTTTTCCCGCACGCCATCAGCGCCTGGAACCCAGCCTGCGTCGTCCAGCAGCTTTTTCGCGCCTTCCATGTCATGTGGAATGCAACCGGTGTTGTCAGAGGCAAACAACTCGGGCGCTGGCACCAGATTACAGGTCGGACGGCCGGCATTGCCATAGCCGATATCGACAAGGATCTGGCGGTCGATGGCTTTGGACAAAGCGGTACGCACGTTGATATCCGACAGGATTGGGTGCGGATGCTTGGTGGTCGAACGCTCGCCCTCTGCCAGATCTGGCGAAGGATCGGTCATGTTCATTTCGATCCGCTCGACCAGGGTGCCGAAGCCGTTGACGAACTTGCCTTTGCCGCCGGTCTCCATCTGAGCTTGCAGCTCGGGGTTGATCTGGGTGTTCCAAGCATAGTCGAATTCGCCGGTCTGCATCACAGCGCGCGCCGCTGATTCTGCATCGCCACCGCCTTTGACAACCATTTTCGCAAAAGCGGGCTTGGCTGGGTCGCGGTAGTTCGGGTTGGCTTCCAGCGTCACAGTGTCATTGGTTTTGAATTCAACAACGCGGAATGGGCCGGTGCCGATGGGGTTAAAGTTCTGCTCGGTGCAGGTGGACGCGGCTGCGCCCATGCAATTGGCAAACTGGGCCTTTTGCAGGATCGGCGAGGTGCCGCCGACGAAGGCCTGATAAGGGTTTGGTTTTGGGCCGTCAAAGTTGATGACAACGGTCTGATCGTCTGGGGTGTCGATCGAGGTGATGCCTTCATAGCGCGAGGCCTGTGCGCAGCCGCCATCGGGGGCGGTGCAATATTCATAGGTGAATTTCGCGTCAGCCGAGGTCACTGGCGTGCCATCCGACCACAACAGGCCTGGCTTCAGCTTCCAGGTGATGCTGGTCAGATCGGCCGAGATGCCGCCGTTTTCAACCGTTGGTACGCTTTCAGCCAAACGCGGGAAGACCACGCCTTTTTCGTCAAAGCCCGCCATGCCTTCCAGAATGATCGAGGCATTCTCAACGTCTTTGGTGCCCGAGGACAGGTAGGGGTTCAGCGTCGAAGGCGCCTGTGCGTAAAGCACGTTTACAGTGCCATCACTGCCGCGTTCCGCAAAAGCTGCGGGCGCAAAGGCAAAAGCGCAGGCAGCACCCAAAAGGGCTGTCTTAAGTTTCATTTTGTCTCTCCTTGTTGATTAAGCTCTGTGGCCTCGACACTGGCGGTTGATCCGACAGCAGTGTTTTCTTCATAAAGGAAACAGGCGACCTGACGGCCGGGCTGCACCTCTACAAGCTCGGGTTTTTCCTGATGACAGCGCGCGAAAGCCTTGGGGCAGCGGGTGCAAAAGTTGCAGCCCTTGGGCGGGTTCGCGGGCGAGGGCACATCGCCCTGCAGGATGATCCGTTCGCGCCGCGCGCGGTTGGGATCGGGTTCATTGACCGCCGAAAGCAAAGCCTCGGCATAGGGGTGCAGCGGGTTGGCAAACAGCGCATCACGCGGCGACAGCTCGGCAATGCGGCCCAGATACATCACCGCCACGCGGTCGGCGATATGGCGCACCATCGACAGATCATGGCTGATGAACAGGTAGGTCAGGCCCAGCCGCTCTTGCAGATCTTCCAGCAGATTGACCACCTGCGCTTGGATCGAGACATCCAGCGCCGCAATCGGTTCGTCGCAGACGATGAATTTCGGGTTCAAGGCCAGCGCGCGGGCAATGCCGATGCGCTGGCGCTGACCGCCGGAAAACTCATGCGGAAAGCGGTTGGCAAAGCGGCGGTTCAGCCCCACCGCATCCATCAGCTCCAACACCCGTTCTAGCCGGCGCTCGGCGGTCCAATCGGTATGTTCGACCAAGGGTTCCGAAATGATGCCCGCCACAGTCATCCGCGGGTTCAAGCTGGCTTGCGGGTCTTGAAACACCATCTGCATGCTTGGGCGTTTCTTGCGCAACGCCTCGGGAGCAAGCGTGGCGATATCTTCGCCGCCGATCACAACCGAGCCCGCCGTGGGCTCGTAAAGCCGCAGCAAGGCGCGGCCCACAGTCGATTTTCCACAGCCAGATTCGCCAACCAGCCCCAAGGTTTCGCCCTCAAGGATGTTGAACGACACACCATCCACCGCTTTTACATCGCCGGTATGGCGGCGCAGCACACCCGAATAGATCGGGAAATACATCTTCAGATCGCTGACTTCGACCAAAGGTTTCGCGGTTTGATCAAGCATCACGCGCCTCCGCAGTCCAGTGACAGGCGACATCATGGTTTTGATCCACCGCGCCGCCTGCTACCGCGCGGCGCAGCGGGTTTTCGGCCTCGCAGCGGGCAAAAGCATGGGCGCAGCGCGCGCGGAACGAACAGGCCACTGGCGCTGCGGTGATGATCGGCGGCTGGCCTTCGATCACCTGCAAGCGCGCTTCACGCGCACCCGACATAGACGGAATGGTTTTCAAAAGCGCGCGCGTATAGGGGTGCTGCGGGTTGGCAAACAGATCGTTCACCGGCGCCTGTTCCACAATCTGGCCGCCATACATCACCATCACTCGATCCGCGATGGCGGCAATCACGCCCAGATCATGAGTGATCCAGATGATCGCCATGCCCAGCTTTTGCCGCAGCTCTTTCACCAACTCCAGGATCTGCGCCTGAATGGTGACATCCAGCGCGGTCGTAGGCTCGTCTGCAATCAGCACATCGGGGTCACAGGCCAGCGCAATCGCGATCATCACGCGCTGGCGCATGCCGCCGGAAAACTGATGCGGATAGTTGTTCAGGCGGTTTGCCGCGTCGGGAATACCCACCAGTTCCAACAGCTCGACCGCCCGCGCCCGGGCTTGCGGTTTGCTCATCCCCATGTGGCGGCGCAGCGGCTCCATGATCTGAAAGCCTACGTTGAACACCGGATTCAGACTGGTCATCGGGTCTTGAAACACAAAGCCCACCTTGGCACCGCGGACATCGCGCAGATCGTCGGCCGAGATTTTCAAAAGATCCCGTTCGCCCAAAAGCACCTGACCTTCGCGGATCTCGGCAGGGGGCGAGGGCAGCAAGCCGATCAAAGACATCATGGTGACAGACTTGCCAGAACCACTTTCCCCGACAACGCCCAAAAGTTCACCACGTTTCAAATGGAAGCTTACCGAATTGACAGCATGCACTTCGCCCCCGCGGGTGCGAAACACAGTCTTTAGCCCCTTCACGTCAAGAACGTGCATGGCCCCATCGGGCATAGGTAACCCCCAAGTTTTTGTTTTTATTTCTTATTCTAATACAGGCGATGTTTCCCGCCCTTGGATTGTGCAGGAAGTCTTTCCGATTTCCCCCAAGGTATCAATCCCGAAATTTGACCAAATAACAGAAATATTTTTCGCCACATCGTGTGGTTGCATCGGCGTTTTGTGCGTCTTGACACCCTGCGCGGCGCGGCTCAGGCTTGGCGCGCAAGAACGAGGTAAGCCATGCAAGAGATGACGTCGCGTCAAATACTGGATCAGTTGGTCAGCTTTCCAACCGTCAGCCGGGGCAGCAACCTCGCGTTGATTGATTGGCTGGAAGCCTATCTTGCCAGCCATGGCATCGAAAGCCACCGCCACTGGAATGAAGACCGCAGCAAGGCAGCACTTTTCGCCCATGTCGGCCCTTGGGTGGCAGGCGGGGTGGTGCTGTCGGGGCATTCGGATGTGGTGCCGGTGGATGGTCAGGATTGGACCAGCGACCCTTGGGTGGTGACCGAGCGCGATGGCCGCCTTTATGGCCGCGGTACCTGCGACATGAAGGGCTATGTCGCCCTTTCGGTCTGGGCCTTGGTGCAGGCCCACAAACGCGGCGTTACGCGGCCACTGCAACTGGCGCTGTCTTATGACGAAGAGATCGGCTGCACCGGCGCACCGCCAATGATTGCCACCATGCAGCAGATCTTGCCGCAGGCCAGTGTCGCGGTGATCGGTGAGCCAAGCAGCATGGGGCTGATCAATGGCCACAAGGGCGGCACCGGATTTCACGTGCATGTTAAAGGCTACGAGGTGCATTCCTCGCTGCTGCCCTACGGCGTCAGCGCCATCATGGAAGGCGCGCGGCTGATCGGCTGGATCAACGCCAAAAACGCCGAAATCCAGGCCCGCCCGGCCTCTGCTGCGGCTGCAACCTTCCATCCGCCCTTCACCACGCTGCATGTCGGCATGATCTCGGGCGGCACCGCGCATAACATCACCGCAGGCGACTGCCGCTTTGCCGTCGAGATGCGGGTGGTCCCCGATGAGGACATCACCGCCTTGGCCGCCGAATTTGAGGCAGAGGCCGCAAGGCTTGATGCCGCCCTCAAGGCGGTCAACCCGCAAGCCGGCGTCACCCTGACGCGGTTTTTCAACGTGCCGGGCCTGAAACCCGAAACCGAAGGTCCGGCCGAAGCCTTGGTACGCCGCCTGACAGGGGCCAATGCCGCCGGCGTGGTGTCTTACGGCACCGAAGCCGGTCAGTTCCAAGATGCAGGCTATTCGGCCGTCATCTGCGGCCCCGGCGACATCGCGCAAGCGCATCAGGTCGATGAATATCTTGAACTTTCAGAATGGCAGGCCGGCCAACGCTTTATGCTCGCCCTGCTCGAGGATCTGCGGTGAGCTTCCCGATTTCCGAGGCCACGCCACTGCGCTTTGCCCCGACCTTGCCCAAGGCCTGCGATGTGGTGGTGCTGGGCGGCGGCGTGATCGGGGTGATGACGGCCTGGTATCTGGCCGAGCAGGGCCTGCGCGTCGTGCTGTGCGAAAAGGGCCGCATCGCGGGCGAGCAATCCTCGCGCAATTGGGGCTGGATCCGCCAACAGGGCCGCGATCTGGCCGAATTGCCGATCATGATGGAAAGCCTGTCGATCTGGAAAAGCCTCGCCGCCGAGTTTGGCCCCGCTTTGGGCTTTGCCCAAGAGGGCGTGCTTTACCCCGCCCGCAGCGCAGCCGAGCTGGCAGGCTTTGACGCCTGGCGCGCCGAGGCGCAGGGGCATGGGCTGCAAAGCCAAATGCTGACCCGCGCGCAGATTGCAGACCAAATCGCGGGGCTGGCGGCGCCTTGGCTGGGCGGGCTCTTCACCGCCTCTGATGCGCGCGCCGAACCCGCCACAGCGGTGCCCTTGCTGGCCGCAGGCGCTGTGGCACGCGGGGCGGTGCTGGTGGAAAACTGCGCGCTGCGCCGGCTTGACCGCGCAGGCGGCCGCATCACCGGCGTCTTTACCGAACAAGGCCGCATCGCCTGCGATCAGGTGGTGGTGGCAGGCGGGGCCTGGTCCGCGCTTTTCCTGCGCGCCGAGGGCATCTCGCTGCCGCAGCTTGCGGTGCTGGCCAGTGTGGCAGCGACCGAAAGCCTGCCACAGGTCTTTGCCGGCAATGTCGCCGATGACCGCTTTGCCTTTCGCCGCAGACAAGACGGCGGCTATACCATCGCCCCCGGCGCCAGCCATGATTTCTTCATCGGCCCCGATGCCTTTCGCCATCTGCCAAAATACCTGCCCGTTCTGAAAAAAGACTTCAAATCAACAACCTTCCGCGCCGCAGCCCCCAAAGCCTTCCCCGACGCTTGGGGCACCAAACGCCACTGGCAAGCCGACGAGGCCTCGCCCTTCGAGGCGATGCGCGTGCTCAACCCCGCGCCCAATCTTGCCACCCTTGCCCAAGTGCAAAAGGATTTCGCCGCAGCCCTGCCAGCGCTTGGCCGGCCAAAACTGCGCGCCGCTTGGGCCGGCATGATCGACACCATGCCCGATGTGGTGCCGGTGATCGACCGCGCGCCCGGCCTTGACGGGCTGATCATCGCCACAGGTCTCAGCGGCCACGGCTTTGGCATCGGCCCCGGCATGGGCCGCGTCATCGCCGATCTGGTCAGCGGCCGCGCCATTGGCCATGATCTGCACCGCTTTCGCGCCTCCCGCTTCACCGATGGCAGCCGCCCCACCACGGGCCCCTCGCTCTAGCGCTTTCATCTTGGCCTAAATATCCCCGCCGGAGGCAGCCGAGCTTTGCTTTACAAGCCCCAGCCACAGGACTAAACGCGGCGTTTTGGTCTGGGGAATGCGATGACACTCTATTGCGGAATCGACTTTGGCACCTCGAATTCCACCGTCGCTTTGGCCGATGACACCCGCGCTTGGCTGCTGCCGCTGGAAGGCGAGGCTGCCACACTGCCCTCGGCGGTGTTTTGGGATGCTGATGGTGGTGCGCCCGAATATGGCCGTGCGGCCATGGCGGCTTATCTGCGCGGCGAAGATGGCCGCTTGATGCGCGGGCTCAAAAGCACGCTTGGCTCGGGCCTGATCGACGAGCGCACCGCGGTGGGCCGCCGCGCGGTGTCCTTCCGCGAGGTTCTTGCGCGGTTCTTGCAGCATATGACGGAAAAGCTGCGCCAAGCCGCGCCGCTCAGCCGCGTGGTCTTGGGGCGTCCGGTGCATTTTGTCGATGGCGATGCCGCAGGCGATGCCAAAGCCCAAGCCGTGCTCGAGGAAATCGCCCGCGCGCTGGGCTTTAGCGATGTGGCCTTTCAATACGAACCCATTGCCGCCGCCCTGCAATACGAGCAAAGCGTTTCGGCCGAAGAATTGGTGCTGATCGTGGATATCGGCGGCGGTACCTCGGATTTCTCGATCGTGCGGGTCTCGCCGGATCGCGCGGCGGCTGTGGATCGGGCTGGCGATATTCTGGCCAACGACGGCATTCGCGTCGGCGGCACCGATTTTGACCGCCTGCTCAGTCTGGCCGAGGTGATGCCGCTTTTGGGCTATAAGGCCTCGGTGCGCGGGGGCGCGGGCTTGATGCCGAACCATTATTTTCTGGATCTTGCGACATGGCACCGCATCAACGGGCTTTACACCCAGCGCGTTGCCGCCGATCTGAAAGCCCTGCGCCGCGACGTCGATCGCGGCGAGTTGTTAGACCGGATGATGAAAGTCGTTGAAGATCGCAGCGGCCATGCGCTTGCCATGGCGGTCGAGGCCGCCAAGATCGCACTTTCGGGGGCAGATTTCACCCGCCTTGGCTTGGCCGAGCTGACAGGCGGCCCCAATCCGATGCTGGGGCGCGCAGCGCTGGAGGCCGCGGTTGCCCCGCCGCTTGACCGCATCGCTCAGACCATCGGCGCGGTTCTTGCCCAAGCTGGCCTGCGGGCGGATCAGATCGGCAGCGTCTTTATGACCGGCGGCTCGAGTGGTTTGCCGGCCCTGCGCGCGCTGGTCGAGGGGACCTTGCCGGGGGTGGCGATCGTCACGGGCGATATGCTGGGATCGGTCGGCACCGGGCTGGCTTTGGACGCGCGACGGAAATTCCGCTAAATCCGCCCTTGAAGCAAAAAGATTTTCGGCAGAGGCTGGTGCAAAAAGGAGAGCGCCGATGGCTGTGCGGAATCGTTTTGCCGAGTTGTTGCCCGAAATCACCGGATGGCGGCACGACTTTCACGAAAACCCCGAGATCCTCTATGAGGTGCATCGCACCGCGGCGCGCGTGGCCGAGTTGTGCGAAAGCTTTGGCTGTGACGCCGTAGTCAGCGGCATTGGCCGCACTGGGGTGGTGGCGCTGATCCACGGCAAGACCAATACCTCGGGCCGTGTCATTGGCCTGCGCGCCGATATGGACGCGCTGCCGATCCACGAGATCACCGGAGCGGCCTATGCCTCGAAAGTGGCGGGCAAGATGCATGCTTGCGGCCATGACGGCCATACCTCGATCCTTTTGGGGGCGGCAAAATATCTGGCCGAGACCCGCAATTTCGACGGCAGCGTGGCGCTGATCTTCCAGCCAGCCGAAGAAGGCGGGGCAGGGGCCAAGGCGATGATTGACGACGGGCTGATGGATCGCTTTGGCATCAGCGAGGTCTACGGGCTGCACAATGCCCCCGGCCTGCCGGTTGGGCAATTTGCCATCCGCTCGGGTCCGCTGATGGCTTCGGCGGATGAATTCACCATCCGTCTGACCGGCAAAGGCGGCCATGCCGCAGAACCGCACCGCTCGATTGATACCACGCTGGTGGGCTGTCACATCGTGGTGGCGCTGCAATCGGTGGTCTCGCGCAATATCGACCCGCTTGATTCGGTGGTGGTGACGGTGGGCACCTTTCAGACCGACAGCAGCGCGTCAAATGTCATCGCCAATACCGTGGTGATGGAGGGCACGGTGCGCACGCTGGACAATGCAGCGCGTGATCTGGCCGAAGAGCGGGTGCGTGCGATTGTCACCTCGACCGCCGCCGCTTTTGGCGCGCAGGTGCAGATCGACTACCAGCGCGGCTATCCGGTGACGGTGAATGCGGCGCAAAATACCGAATATGCCGCCCAAGCGGCGGCCGAGGTGGCAGGCGGCGTTCAGCGCGACATCAAACCGATCATGCCGGCGGAAGATTTCTCTTATATGCTCGAGGCCCGCCCCGGCGCCTATATCTTCCTTGGCAATGGCGATTCTGCGATGTGCCACCACCCCGCCTATGATTTCAATGATGAAGCGATCCCCGCCGGATGCAGCTTTTTCGTAACCCTTGTCGAGCAGCGCTTGCCGCTCGATCTGACCTAGAGGTGCCCGATGGCCGTTAAGAACCGTTTTGCCGAGATGCTGCCCGAAATCGCAGGCTGGCGTCAGGATTTCCACGAAAACCCCGAGCTGTTGTTCGAAGTGCATCGCACCGCGGGCAAGGTGGCAGAGCTGTGCCGCAGCTTTGGCTGTGACGAGGTCACCGAAGGCATCGGCCGCACCGGCGTGGTGGTGGTGATCAAGGGCAAGACCGACACCTCGGGTCGGGTGATTGGCCTGCGCGCCGATATGGACGCGCTGCCGATCCACGAGCAAACCGGCGTCGCCTATGCCAGCAAGACCCCCGGCAAGATGCATGCTTGCGGCCATGACGGCCATACCTCGATGCTGTTGGGGGCGGCGAAATATCTGGCCGAGACCCGCAACTTTGACGGCACCGCCGTGCTGATCTTCCAACCCGCCGAAGAGGGCGGCGGTGGCGGGCGCGAGATGTGTGCCGATGGCATGATGGACCGTTGGGGCATTCAAGAGGTTTACGGCATGCACAATATGCCGGGGATTCCGGTTGGCCATTTCGCCATTCGTCCCGGTGCGATGATGGCCGCCGCCGATCAGTTTGAAATCACCGTCACCGGCAAGGGTGGCCATGCCGCCAAACCGCATGACTGTATCGACACCACCGTGGTGGCCGCCCATATCATCGTGGCGCTGCAAACCATCGCCTCGCGCGGGGTGGATCCGCTGAAACAGGTCGTGGTTTCGGTCTGTACCGTGGCCACCGACAGCACCGCGCATAACGTCATCCCGCAGGTGGTCAAGATGAAGGGCACCGTGCGCACGATGGATTTCGGCGTGCAGGATTATGTGCAGCAGCGGGTGACCGAGATCGCCGAGGGCACCGCCGCCGCCTTGGGTGCGCGTGCCGTGGTCGACTATCAGCGCGGCTATCCGGTGACGGTGAATGCGCCCGAAAACACCGATTACGCCGCCGAAGTGGCGCGCGCGGTTTCGGGTCAGGTCGATACCGACACAGCGCCTTTGATGGGGGCCGAGGATTTCAGCTTTATGCTGCTGGAACGCCCCGGCGCCTATATCTTCCTTGGCAATGGCGACACCGCGATGGTGCATCACCCCGCCTATAACTTTGACGACAATGCGATCCCCTTTGGCTCAAGCTGGTATGCCGGCATGGTCGAGACGCGGATGCCTGCGGCCTGAAAATCAGCGACAACGACGCAAGCGCGGCTGCTTTGACGGGTGTCAGGGCAGCCGTTTGCTTTTGCGGGTTGAAACCTTGCGGGGGCGGTGTCAATATTTAGACAGATGTTTGTAAGATGCTACAGCCTGCCAGCTGTATGCGGATATTTAGCGGTGCTGTTGGGGATTCATTCAAGATGTTGGTTTTGTTGCGTGGCTTCTGCCTTGGGCTTGCGGGCTCTGTGGCGGTTTTTATCGGGGCCAGCGGTGTTAAAGCCCAGGCCGTGGGGCTGACCGAAAAGATGGCCGAGGCGCGGATTGCGCTTGATGGCCGCGAGATTGTCATCGCGCGAAACCAAGACGAAACCGCGACGATCACTGGCGATTTTTCCAAGACGTCAAGAGCTTGCCCGCCGTTCTGCTTGCAGCCGATCGCGCCGGTTTCGGGGGTTGATACCTATGGCGAGCTGGAGCTGATCGGGTTTTTGCAAGACAAGGTCGCAGCGGGCACAGGGGTGTTGATTGACGCGCGTCTGCCCGAATGGTTCGCCAAGGGCAGCATTCCTGCGGCGATCAATCTGCCTTTTGCTACACTGGCCTCGGACAATCCCTACCGCAACGATATTCTGATCGCGCTGGGCGCCAAGCCCTTGGGGGGCGAGTCGTTTGATTTCTCGGACGCGCTGGACATGCTGGTGTTTTGCAACGGCATCTGGAGCGATCAGGCGATGCGGGCGCTACGAGCGCTGCGCGGGGCGGGGTATCCGATGGAAAAACTGCACTATTATCGGGGCGGCATGCAGGATTGGCAGATTTTAGGGCTGACTGTTGTTGCGCCCAAGTCGGCGGCGGCACCATGACGCGGGCTCTGGGGATTTATTTTTGCATCAGTCTGGCCATGCTTTCGGTGATTTTGGGCTTTCCGTTCAAAGTTTTGCCAGATCGGCAGGCGTCAGCGGTGCCGGTTGCCGCGGCTGTCAGCAAATCCGCCAATGATCCGGTGCCGGTGCTGGTTGCAGAGCCTGCCGCGCCCGCCTCGGCTGCGGCGGCTTTGACGGCGGTGCTGGCCAAGCCCGTGGTGCGCGGTGGTGCTGCGGGTTTGGATGAGGCGACAACGGCGATTTTGTCAGACCTTTCGGTGCTGCCCACCGCGGCGCAAAGCGCTGATCCAAGCGGTCTGCGCGAGATGTCCTCAAGCGCGCTGACAGCCCTGCGGGCGCTGCGAGGTCAGCCAGAGGTTGCGGTGCCCACCTTGGAAACGCTGGTCTCCAAGGCGCTGCGCGAGGGGCAGACTGACGCTTATATCAACACTTTGGTGAATGAGGCGGCGGGCAAGGGCGAAATCTCGGTACCCTCGGCGCTGATCACTTCGGATGGGCGGGTGGATACGGCTGTGCTGTTGTCAAACCTTGTCACCAAGGCGCAGGTGGCGGCGGGCACGCTGGCCGAGACGCGGCCGCAAGATGTGGTGGCAGGGGGCGCAGGGGTCGAGGTGCGCATGGTGCAAAAGGCGATTGGCAGCGCGGAAAGCCATCAGTTCTACACTGTTCTGGCTGGTGACAGCCTTGGGTCAATCGCACTGAAGTTTTACGGCAACGTCAGCTATTACCCAGCGATTTTCAACGCAAACCGCGCGCTTTTGTCCAGCCCAGACAAGCTGAAGGTCGGCCAGCGGCTGGTGGTGCCTTCGCCCGACCAGCTGTAATCAGCCGCCCGTGTGCGACATATGGCGGCTCATCTGACCCTTTATCGCTTGGCGCGAATAATCAAAGTCATGGCCCTTGGGCTTGCGGGCAATGGCGTCGCGGATCGCGGTTTCAAGATCAATGTTCTGCGCGCTTGCCCGCAGCGGCGCGCGCAGGTCGGCCATGTCTTCTTGACCTAGACACATGTACAACTCGCCAGTGCAGGTCAGCCGCACGCGGTTGCAGCTTTCGCAAAAGTTATGCGTCAGCGGTGTGATAAAGCCGATGCGCTGTCCGGTTTCGGCCAGCCGCACATAGCGCGCAGGGCCGCCGGTGCTGTCGGGCAGATCTATCAGGGTAAAGCGGGTCGCCAGCGTCGCGCGCAGGTCTTTCAGCGGCCAATATTGATCCAGACGGCCGACATCGCCCATCTCGCCCATCGGCATGACTTCGATAAAGGTCAGATCATGGCCCTCGCGCGCGCACCATTCGGCCAGCGAGAACAGCTCGTTTTCATTAAAGCCCTTCAGCGCCACCGCGTTGATTTTCACCTGCATGCCAGCGGCTTTCGCGGCCTCGATCCCGTCCAGCACCTGCGGCAGGCGGCCCCAGCGGGTGATCTCGGCGAATTTCGCGGGATCCAGCGTATCAAGCGAGACATTGATGCGTTTGACCCCGCAAGCCGCCAGTTCAGCCGCATATTTGCGCAACTGGCTGCCGTTGGTGGTCAGCGTCAGCTCTTTCAGCGCGCCCGATTGCAGGTGCCGCGCCATGGCCTCGAAAAACGTCATGATGCCCTTGCGCACCAAAGGCTCGCCGCCGGTGATGCGCAGCTTTTGCACCCCCATGCCGACAAAGGCCGAACAGAGCCGATCCAGCTCTTCCAGCGTCAGCAGCTCTGCCTTGGGCAGAAAGGTCATATGTTCGGTCATGCAATAGGCGCAGCGAAAATCGCAGCGGTCGGTGACCGAAACGCGCAGATACGATATGGCGCGGGCGAAGGGATCAATCAAAGGTGTTTGCATGACCAGAACCTAGGGCGGGCAGGGCGTGGCGGCAAGGTCGAAAGCGGCGGTTGCGCAAGCGCGGGCGGCAGACTAACGTCGTAGAATGAAACATTTCCTGTTTGTCGCCAGTTTGACTGTTCCTTTGCTTTCGGCCTGTGGGGCAATGCCGCCACAGCAGCAGCCCGCACCGCAGCTGTTGCCTGCGATGTCGCAAGGTTCATCGCCTGCCCGATTGGACAGCGCCACGCTGGCGCAGACCAAGGCGGCGCTGGCGCCTGCTGCGGCAGCGGGGCGGATGTTGGGCCGCGCGGTGGTGGGTCTTGGCAGCCCCGCAGAGGCGGGGTTCTGGGTGCAATCGGCGTTGATCCCAAGGCCAGGCAAGGGCCGCGTTGTCAGCGCCAGCGGCGCTTCGGTCAGCGTCGATCTTTTGCCGACAACCGGGGCCGCAAGCCTGTCTTTCTCGGCGTTTCGGGCTTTAGGCTTTGCGCTGACCGACCTGCCGGAAGTGTCGATCTACGCGCAATAGCGGGCGCCTAGATATATTGTGCCGCCTCTTTGCGCGCGAAGCTTTTCATCCTGTCGCCATGGTCGGCCAGAAACGCCTCGGTCCGCGCGGGGTCGTGTTTCGACAGATCCCGCAGCCACCACGCCACCGCTTTTTGGATGAACCAATCGCGGTCGCTGCAATAGCCCTCGGCCCAACCAAGGATGCGGTCGCGCGCCTCCAGCTCGGCGGGTTTGGGAAAGTTTTGCTTGGTAAAGCACAGCGTGGCAACCAAAGCCGCGCGGCGGGTCCACATGTTTGGCGAAGTGGTCCAGCCTTCAACCACATCCAGCCGCGCAGGCTCTGCCGCGATGCGCTTTTGTGCGGCGATGCAGACATGATCGGCCAAGGCCCAAGCGTCAAAGTCGGGCACCCAAGTGCAGATCAGATCCCAAACGCCATCATCTGGCGTGATGCGGGCTTGGGTCAGCAGTTTGGCGGCAGCCACGCGGGCGTCGTGGATATTGCTGTCCCAAAGGTCGGAGGCCAGCTGCACCCGCGCCTCTAGCTCCAGCTCGGCGCGCCACGCCTTGGTCAGCTCTTCGATCTGCGGCACCCGCAGGCCAAGGTAGGGGCGATCCACCTTATGATAGGCCAAGGCTTCGGCGGCCTGAGAGGCATCGGCAAGCGCGTGCAGTTGCGCAAGGGCGGATTGGATCATTCTACGGTCACAGACTTGGCTAGGTTGCGGGGTTGGTCGACATCGGTGCCTTTGGCAATCGCGGTGTGATAGGCCAAAAGCTGCGCGGGCAGCGCGTAAAGGATCGGCGCAAAGGCGTCAGCAACCTGCGGCATGGTCAGAGTGCGCCAGCAGCCTTCGCCCGCCTCGGCAATGCCCTGCGCGTCCGAGATCAGCAGCACCTTGCCGTGGCGCGCCATCACCTCTTGCATGTTCGAGACGGTCTTTTCAAACAAAGCATCGCGCGGGGCCAGAACGATGACGGGCACGCGGTTGTCGATCAAGGCGATGGGGCCGTGCTTCAGTTCACCTGATGCATAACCTTCGGCGTGTATATAGCTGATTTCTTTCAGCTTTAGCGCGCCTTCCAGGGCCAGCGGATACATCGCACCCCGCCCCAAAAACAGCACGTCCTGCGCCTCGGCCAACTCTTCTGCGATGGCGGAAATCGCCGGCGACAGCGCCAGCGCGTGGTTCATCAAACCGGGCAAGGCCGCCAAATCGCCAAGGTGCTTGGCCAAGCCCACCGCATCCAGCCGACCGCGATCTTGCGCGGCCTTCAGCGCCAAAAGCGCCAAGGTGATCAGCTGGCAGGTAAAGGCCTTGGTCGAGGCCACGCCCACCTCGACCCCCGCCATGATCGGCAGGGCAAGATCGGCTTCGCGCGCGATGGAAGAGGTCGGCACATTGACCACGGCAACGATCTTGGCGACCTTGTCGCGGGTATAGCGCAGGGCTGCCAAAGTGTCGGCGGTTTCGCCCGATTGGCTGACAAACAGCGCCCATTGCTGCGGCGACAGCGGCGGCTCGCGATAGCGGAATTCCGACGCGATGTCGATTTCCACGGCGATGCCTGCGATCTGTTCAAACCAGTATTTCGCAACATGGGTGGCATAAGATGCCGTGCCGCAGGCCACCATGGTGATGCGGTCGACGCCACTAAAATCCACCTCGGCCGGAAGCCGCAGCGCGGGCAAGGCGTCTTGGCCCGATGTCACATAGCGGCGCAGCGCATCGGCGATCACCACGGGCTGTTCGGCGACTTCCTTGGCCATAAAGTGCTTGTAGCCGGCCTTTTCAATGCGGGTGGCGTCCAGCTCGATCCGGGTCTCGGCGCGGTTGGCCAAGCGGTCAGCATCGTCATAGATCACAGCGCCTGCGCGGGTGATCACGGCGTAATCGCCTTCTTCAAGATAGGTGACGCGGTCGGTCATCGGCGCAAGGGCGATGGCGTCCGAGCCTACAAACATCTCGCCCTCGCCATGACCAATCGCAAGCGGCGAGCCTTTGCGCGCCGCGATCATCAGATCATTTTCGCCTTCAAACAAAAAGCACAGCGCAAAGGCGCCGTGCAGCCGTTTCAGGGTCTGGCGCGCCGCCTCGATCGGGGCAGCGCCTTGGTCGATGTAATGACGCGCCAGCAAAGCCACGGTTTCGGTATCGGTCTGCGATTCAAAGCTGAGGCCTGCGGCGGTCAGCTCGGCGCGCAGCTCGCGAAAATTCTCGATGATGCCATTGTGCACCACCGCCACAGGGCCCGAGCGATGCGGGTGGGCGTTGGTGGTGGTGGCAGCACCATGCGTGGCCCAGCGGGTGTGGCCGATGCCGGATTTGCCCGCCAAGGGTTCATGCACCAACAGATCGGACAGGTTCACCAGCTTGCCCACCGCGCGACGGCGGTCCAGCTTGCCTGCGTTCACCGTGGCGATGCCTGCGGAATCGTAGCCGCGATATTCCAGCCGCTTTAACGCCTCAACCAGCAGCGGTGCTGCCTCGTGAAGACCAAGAACCCCAACAATCCCGCACATTTACGCTTTTCCCTTTGCAGCTTTGATCGTTTTGAGCCGTGCCATCAGCTTGGTCGCCAGACCCAGCTTATTCACTTGTTTGGCGCGCGCCAGTGCCACAGCCTCGGCGGGCACATCTTCTGTGATCACAGAGCCCGAGGCCGTCAGCGCATCATTGCCAACACTGACAGGGGCCACCAGCATGGTGGACGATCCGATAAAGGCGCGTTTGCCGATGCGGGTGCGATGTTTCATCACCCCGTCATAGTTGCAGGTCACCGTGCCCGCGCCGATATTGCTGAATTCGCCAATATCCGCGTCGCCCAGATAGGTCAGATGGCCGACCTTGACGCCCTCATCCAAGATTGCGTTCTTGATCTCGACGAAATTGCCGACATGCACATCTTCGGCCAATTCCGCGCCCAAGCGCAGGCGGGCAAAGGGGCCAACTTGCGCACCGCGCGAGATATGGCAGCCTTCCAGATGGCAAAAGCCCTTCACTTCGGCGGCGGATTCGATGGTGACACCAAGGCCGAAAAGCACATTGGGGCCGATGATCGCATCGCGCCCGATATGGGTATCAAGCGCGAAGAACACGGTCTCGGGTGCGGTCAGGGTGACGCCATTTTCCAGCGCTTCAAGACGGGCGCGGGCCTGAAAGGCGGCCTCGGCTGCCGCCAGTTCGCGGCGGGTGTTGATGCCCAGCGTCTCGGCCTCGTCGCAGATCACCACGCCTGCCGAAAGGCCCTGCGCGCGCGCAAGCTGCGGCAGATCGGTCAGGTAGTATTCGCCTGCCGCATTGGTGTTTTCAACGCGGGTCAAAAGATCAAACATCAGCTCGGCTGATGCGCACATAACGCCAGAATTACAAAGTGTTACGGCGCGTTCTTCATCCGTTGCATCCTTATATTCGACGATCTTTTCCAAGCTCTCGCCTTGGCTGATCAGCCGGCCATAACGGCCCGGATCGCGGGCCTGAAACCCCAGCACCACCACCGAATGGCGTGCGCGCGCGTGCAAGATGGCCTCCAGCGTTTCGGGGCGAATAAAGGGCGTGTCGCCGTAAAGCACGATGACATCGCCCGACATCTTCTCCAGCAGCGGGGCTGCCATGCTGACGGCATGGGCGGTGCCCAGTTGCGGGTCTTGCAGCACGCATTCGCAGGCCTCGTCAAAGCCTTTGGCTGCGGCTTCGACCTCTGCCGCGCCGTGGCCTGTCACCACCACGATGCGCGCCGGATCAAGGCTGCGCGCGGCTGTCAGCGCATGGTGCAACAGCGGCGCTGCGGCGACTTTGTGCAACACCTTGGGCAGGTCGGAATTCATCCGCGTGCCCATGCCTGCGGCCAAAACAATAAACGAAACCGGCATGCAAGCCCCTTCCAATTCTTTTGCCCTCGTTTTACCCCGTATGGGCTGGGCCGCAAGGGGTGGTTCTTCACGCAAGGTTACAGAATGCGCACAGTGGTTTTCGATCTGGACGGCACCTTGGCAGACACCAGTGCCGATTTGTTGGCCGCCGCCAATGCTTGCTTTGAACATATGGGCCACGGCGTGGTGCTGGATGGGCGCGACACGCTGGTGGCTTTTCACGGCGGGCGGGCGATGCTGCGCACGGGGCTTGCGCGGCTGGGGGTGGCGTTTTCAGAAGACGACATCAGCCGCTATTACCCGATGCTGCTGCGGGCTTATGGCGAGGCGATAGACACCCATACCGTGCTTTATCCCGGTGTGGTGGCGGCGGTAGAGGCGCTGCGCCGCGCAGGTTTTGCCACCGCGATCTGCACCAATAAGCCCGAGGCTTTGGCGGTTGAATTGGTGCGCCGTCTTGGCATCACCGATCTTTTTGGCGCGCTGGTGGGGGCCGATACCCTGCCCACGCGCAAACCTGATCCGGCGCCATACCTAGAGGCCCTGCGCCGTGTCGGGGGCACGGTGGCGCGTTCGATGTTGATTGGCGATACCGAGACCGACCGCAAGACCGGGCTTGCCGTGGGGGTGCCGGTGGCGCTGGTGACCTTTGGCCCCGAGGGCCGCGCGATCACCCGGCTGAACCCCGAAGCGCTGCTCGAGCATTACGACGCGCTGCCCGATTTGGCGCAGCGGATCCTGGGCGCGGCGGCGCTATGATATCTGGCGGGGTCGCGGGGCCAAATCCGAAAGCCCCCTCGCGCCATGCGATAACCTTTGTTCTGATCAGCGTTTTGCTGGATGTGGTGGGCTTTGGCCTGATCATTCCGGTGCTGCCGCAGCTGATCGAAGAGGTCGGCGGGCTGGGGCTGGCGGATGCGGCAAAAATCGGCGGCTGGATGTTCTTTGCCTTTTCGGTCGCGCAATTTGCCTGTAGCCCGCTGATGGGCAATCTGAGTGACCGTTTCGGGCGCAGACCGCTGCTGTTGTTGGCGATTGCGGGGCTTGGGCTGGACAATCTGCTGCAAGCGCTGGCCCCCAGCCTGTTTTGGCTGTTTGTGGGGCGGGTGATTGCAGGGGTTTGCGGCTCAAGCTGGGTGATTGCCAATGCCTTTATCACCGATGTCACCGCCCCCGAAGCGCGGGCCAAGTATTTTGGCCTTTTGGGCGCCTGTTTTGGCTTGGGCTTTGTGATTGGTCCGGCGATTGGCGGGCTTTTGGGCGCCTTTGGGCCAAGGGTGCCGTTTTACGTCGCGGCGGTGATTTCGGGGCTGAACCTGATCTATGGCTGGTTTGTGCTGCCCGAAACGCTTGCGCGCGAAAACCGGCGGGCCTTTCTTTGGCGCAGATCGAACCCCTTTGGCGCTTTTGCGGTGTTTCGCAGCTATAAGGGCGTGCTGCCGATGTGCGCGGTGCTGTTTGTCTATATGTTCTGCACCGCGATTTATCCCGCGATCTGGCCGTTTTGGGGCATGACGAAATTCGGCTGGTCGACGGCGATGGTGGGGGTGTCATTGGCGCTGTTTGGCATTGTGATGGCGGTGTTTCAGGGCGGTTTGGCCGGGCCTGCGGCTGCGCGTTTTGGCGAGCGCAGAATGGTGCTTTGTTTAGTTGTTGTTGTAATTTTGCGTTTCTTATGTCGGCCATTCGTTGATTAATG
>CAJXWJ010000011.1 GCA_913062925.1 uncultured Pseudorhodobacter sp.
CAGCGCTGTCGCTGGCGGGCTTTGTGCTGTTTTGGGCCGCTTTGGCGGTGCTGCGCGCAGATGCGCAAATCTTGCCCGCCCCGCCCGTTGTGCTGGCGGCGATCTGGGCCGAGGCGGTCTCGGGTAGGCTGATGCACCATATCACGGCGACGCTGACACGGGTGGGGGTCGCCTTTGCGCTGTCAATGGGGATTGGCATCGCGCTGGGGCTTGTGCTGGGGCGCAGGCCACGGCTGAACCAATGGGTCGAGCCTTGGCTGATGATCCTGCTGAACCTGCCGGCCTTGGTCGTGATAGCACTGTGCTACCTCTGGATCGGGCTGAATGAAACCGCGGCCATCGCCGCCGTCACCTTGAACAAAACCGCCATGGTCGCCGTGACCCTGCGCGAGGGCAGCCGCGCCCTTAGCCCCAGTTTGGCTGATCTGGGGCAGGTTTACCGCCTGACCCCACTGATGCGCCTGCGCCATATCACCCTGCCGCAGCTTGCGCCTTATCTGGCCAGTGCCACCCGCAACGGCCTGGCGATCATCTGGAAAATCGTGCTGGTGGTTGAATTTCTGGGCCGGTCCTCTGGCGTCGGCTTTCAGATCCACCTGAAGTTTCAGCTGTTCGACATCACCGGCGTGCTGGCCTATGCGCTCAGTTTCACCGCGCTGATGCTTGTGATCGACTACGCCCTTGTTCAACCCATCGAGCGGCACGCAAACCGCTGGCGCAACCCATAGGCCTGATATGTTCAAATCGCTGCTCTTTGCCCTTAGCCTTGCCACCTCGGCCCAAGCGGGCGACCTTGCCACGCTGCGCGTAGCCACCCAAGTCAGCGGCACGGTGAACTGGGAACTGACCACCATCACCCAAAACGGCTTTGATACCGCCAATGGCTTTCGCCTTGAGGTCGCCGATGTCGCCGGTGGCCCCGCGGCGCAGATCGCCTTTGAAGGGGGGGCGGCAGATGTGATCGTCTCGGATTGGCTTTGGGTGGCGCGGCAGCGGGCCGAGGGGCGCGACTATGTGTTTATCCCCTATTCCAAGGCGGTGGGCGCGCTTTATGTGCCGGCCACAAGCACAGCCCAGACTCTGCCCGATTTAAAGGGCAGCCAGATTGGCATTGCAGGCGGGCCGGTGGACAAAAGCTGGCTTATCCTGCGCGCCTATGCGCAAAGCCAATATGGCTTTGATCTGGCAGGCCAGACAAGCCAAGTCTTTGGCGCGCCGCCGCTGATCTATCAAACAGCACTTGATGGCCAATTTGGTGGTGCGATCAACTTTTGGCATTTTGGCGCCAAGATGCAGGCCGCTGGCCTGCGCCCCTTGGTAACGGTGCAAGAGGCCGCGCTTGCGCTGGGCCTGAACCCTGACACGCCGCTGTTGGGCTATGTGGTGCAGGGGGCTTTGCTGCGTGATCATCCTGATGTGGCGGCAGGTCTGGCCAAGGCCAGCCGCGCGGCCAAGGCGCTTTTGGCCAGCGACGATGCGGCATGGCAGGCCCTGCGCCCGCAGATGAACGCCAAATCCGAGGCCGAGTTTCAGGCGCTGATAGCAGGCTTTCGGCAAGGCATCCCCAGCGCGGGCGCGGTGGACGAGGCAGCCGCCGCCAAACTGCTGGCCGTGATGGCCGATCTGGGTGGGGCCGAGCTTGTGGGCAATCTGAAAACCCTGCCTGCGGGCACCTTTTACACGCCATGACGCCGGCGCTGTCACTGGATCTGCGCGCGGCGCAACATGGGCGTTTGGCGGTGCTGGGCGCGCTGTCGCTGCAAGTGCAGCTGGGTGAAACGGTGGCGATCTGCGGCGCCTCGGGGGTGGGAAAATCGACGCTGTTGCGCATCCTTGCCGGGCTACATGCCGATTGGCAGGGCGATCTGTCGCAGATAGCTCCGCCGGCAATGGTGTTCCAAGAACCGACCCTGCTGCCCTGGCGCAGCGTGCGCGACAACATCACACTTTTGACCGGCTGTTCGGCGCAAGTGGCGGATCAGGCCCTGGCCGATTGCGGCTTGGCCGAGAAGGCTGCGGCCTTTCCAAATGCGCTGTCGCTGGGTCAACAGCGCCGCCTTGCGCTTGCGCGCGCCTTTGCAATGCGGCCGCAGATCCTGCTGATGGATGAGGCCTTTACCTCGCTGGATCCAAGCCTTGCGGCCGAGATGATGACCCTGTTCGAGACCCTGCGCGCCGCGCGCCCGCTTGCCACTGTGCTGGTGACGCACGACCCGGCCGAGGCACTGCGACTTGCCAGCCGCACCCTGACATTGTCTGGGCATCCCGCCCGTTTTGATGCTTCCCCTTTGCCGGTCTAAACGTGTAGGAAGCAATCGAAAGATTATAAGGACGCAAACCATGGCGCATATCATCGTTGTCGGCAACGAAAAGGGCGGGTCGGGCAAATCGACCACCTCGATGCATGTCGGCACGGCTTTGGCGCGCATGGGCCACCGCGTTGGCGCTTTGGATCTGGATCTGCGGCAGCGCTCTTTCGGGCGTTATGTCGAAAATCGGGTGGCTTATCTGAAGCGCGCGGGCCTTGAGCTGCCCAGCCCGAACTATATCGAACTGCCCGAGGTGGCCGCCGACAGCCTTGCCTCAGGCGAAAACGCCTTTGACGCGCGGCTTTCGGCGGCGGTGGCGCAGCTAGAGCCGATTTCCGATTTCATCATCATCGACTGCCCCGGCAGTCACACCCGTCTCAGCCAAGTCGCCCATAGCCTTGCCGACACGCTGGTCACGCCTTTGAACGACAGCTTTATCGATTTCGATCTGCTGGCGCGTGTGGATGCCGAAACGGGCCGTGTCAAAGGCCCGTCGATCTATTCCGAAATGGTCTGGAACGCGCGGCAGCTGCGCGCGCAGGCGGGGCTAAAGCCCATCGACTGGATCGTTTTGCGCAACCGCTTGGGCGCGCAGCAGATGCATAATAAGAAAAAAGTCGGCGCAGCCTTGGAAGAGCTTTCAAAGCGCATCGGCTTTCGCGTCGCCGCCGGGTTTTCCGAGCGCGTGATCTTTCGCGAGCTGTTTCCGCGTGGGCTGACCCTGCTGGATCTTCGAGATACTGGCGTCGATGGCTTGAACCTATCCAACATCGCGGCGCGGCAAGAGCTGCGCGATTTGATCACCGAGCTGCGGCTGCCAGGGGTTTCGATCGCATTTTGAACAATGCCTGCGGTGGTGCGCGCCAGCCGTCGCGCTGACGGCAGCGCTCGAGGCGGAGGGCAAAGACATCTGCGGTGGCCTCGGTCTTTGCGCCAAACTGGCTGATCAATCGTCTGATATGCTTGCCAAACACCATGCACGCCTCCTTGCACTGCTTTGGCCGCCAATCTGCTTGGCAAAAGGGGCGGCTTTATGGCTGGGATGCGAAGAAACTGAGGGTGGTATCGGTTTTTCAGCGCGGTTGCGGCGGATCTTGCTCGATCTCTTCGGCGGTCGCGCTGAACTCATCCGCTAAGAAGCGCTCGAATGCGTCAAGGTCAACGGGCTCAAACTGGCCAAAGCTGCCCATCCAAACCGAAGCCGCGCGCAGGGCGTCGGGCTCGAGTTTGCACCATATCACCCGACCGCGCTTCTCGCGGCTGACCAACCCCGCCTCGGCGAGAATGCCCAGATGTTTGGAAATCGCCGCAAGGCTGATCTGAAACGGCGCGGCCACATCGGTCACTGCCATATCATCCTCCAGCAGCATGCTAAGGATCGCCCGCCGCGTCGGATCGGCCAAAGCCGAAAATACCATGTCTAAGCTTTGTGCCATCGGGCGATTATCGCGATGCTTTGCGGAATCGTCAACCATTCGGTTGAATATGCCAAAGCCGTCTGTTGGGGGAAATGTCACCAAATTCGAATCCTTGCTTTTGAAAATAAGTTCGCAAAATCAACAATTTGAATGAGATTATCCTTGCTTGACACCTTGGTGTCGGCTGCGTAGATATCGCTCGAACCATTTGGGGGTTTTCTGCCATGGTATCGGACGCCGAACGGGATCGCCTTGCGGCCTTGGAACAGCGGATCGGATTGGCAAAAGCCGCAGCGGCCCCGCGCCGTTCTGCCAAATCGGAGCAGCATCGTCAGGCACAGCTTGCTTGGCGCATGGTGATAGAGCTTGTTTCCGGTCTGTTGATCGGATTTAGCATCGGATACGGACTGGATACCCTGTTTGGGACCATGCCGCTGTTCTTAGTGCTGTTTGTATTGGCTGGATTTGCGGCAGGGGTGAAAACCATGCTCGGTTCGGCAAAAGAGATGCAGGAAAAGGCCGCAAAAGCGCCGGCTCCCGAGGCAAACGCTGCAAGCGCAGCTGACGATGAAGAGGAAGACTGAAGTGGCAAGCGAAGCGCAAAGCGAAGGTGGGTTGGCGTTCCATCCTCTCCAGCAGTTCGAGGTTCACCCGCTGTTTGGCGAGGGTCCGATCCATTGGTACACCATCACCAACTCGACGGTCTGGCTCTTGCTGGTTGCAGTGTTGGTTGTTGCAATTTTCGTGCTGGGCTCTGCTGGCCGCAAATTGGTGCCATCTCGCATCCAGTCGATTGGCGAGCTTGGCTATGACTTCGTGCACAACATGGTTGTCGATGTCACAGGCGAAGAAGGTGCAAAATATTTCCCGATTGTGCTGACCCTGTTCTTGACCATCGCGCTTTCCAACATGCTGGGCCTGCTGCCAGGATCCTTCGCGCCGACCTCGCACATCGCTGTGACTGCGGTTTTGGGTTTTGGTGTGTTCTTGTTCGTGACATTGCTTGGTTTTTACAAGCATGGTTTTCACTTTCTGGGCATGTTCTGGATGAGCAGCGCGCCGCTGTTTTTGCGTCCGGTTATCGCGCTGATCGAATTGATCTCGTATTTCGTGCGCCCTGTCAGCCACTCGATCCGTCTTGCTGGCAACATCATGGCGGGCCACGCCGTTATCAAGGTGTTTGCAGCCTTCGCACCCTTGGTCTTGATTTCCGGTTTTGGCCTTGTTGTCACCCCACTTTCGATCGTTGCGATCACCGCGATCTATGCGCTTGAAGTCGTGGTGGCCATCATTCAGGCCTACGTTTTCACCATCCTGACCTGTGTTTACCTGCGTGATGCTCTGCATCCCGGCGGCCACTAATCAGATCTTATCACATCTAACCTATCCCATCCTAAGGAGAATACCATGGAACTCGCAGCAGCAGCAGCTCTCGGCAAATTCATCGGCGCAGGTCTTGCCGCTATCGGTTCGGGCGTTGCCGCCGTCGGCGTTGGCAATGTCGCCAGCAGCTTCCTTGCAGGCGCTTTGCGCAACCCATCGGCAGCAGGTTCGCAGACCGCGACCCTGTTCATCGGTCTGGCCTTCGCAGAAGCTTTGGGGATCTTCGCGTTCCTCGTCGCTCTGCTGTTGATGTTCGCAGCTTGATCTAACGTCCGAATCCTGACGGTCAGAGGTGCCGCCCCTGCGGCGCCTCTGAACTTCTTAAAGGGTCCGACGGAGGGGCAAAATGACAGCGACCACAACACCAGAAGCCGCAACCGAAGTTGCGCACGAGGCCGCGGCGGCAGGAATGCCGCAGCTTGATCCCTCGCATTTTGCGAACCAGATCTTCTGGCTCGTCGTCACGCTGGTCGTGATCTTTTTCGTGCTGAAGCTTATCGCTTTGCCACGGATTGGCGGCACTTTGGCCAACCGTAAGGGCATGATCCTGAACGATCTGGCCGCTGCGGAAGAGTTCAAGCAAAAGGCTCTGTCGGCCGAGAAAGCCTATAACGACGCATTGGCGCAAGCCCGTGCCGAAGCAGGCAAGATCGTCGCACAGACCAAGGCAGAGATTCAGCAAGACCTGAACGCAGCCATTGCCAAAGCCGATACGCAAATCGCTGCGAAAGCCGCCGAATCCGCCCAGCGGATCGACGAAATTCGCGCCGGCGCGCAAGAGGCTATTAACGAGGTCGCCAAAGACACCGCCAAGGAATTGGTTGCTGCTTTGGGCGGCTCTGCTGATGCGCGTTCGATCACCGCAGCGGTGACCGCGCGGATGAAAGGGTAAGATTATGAAAAACATTTTTCTGATCGTCGCTCTGGCAGGCATCGTGGCGGTGCTGACCGCAAGCAGCCACGGCGCTGCGATGTTCAGCCTGCACAACACAAACTTTGTGGTGCTGATCTCGTTCTTGCTGTTCATTGGCGTGCTGATCTATACCGGCGTTCCAGCGATCTTGGCCAATGCGCTTGACGCGCGGGCTGCACGGATCAAGGCAGATCTGGAAGAGGCCAAGGCGTTGCGTGCCGAAGCCATGGCTTTGCTGGGCTCTTACGAGGCCAAGCAGAAAGAAGTGCTAGAGCAATCTGCGCGCATCATCGCCCAAGCCAAGGAAGAGGCGCAGCTTGCTGCCGCCAAAGCCAAGGAAGATCTGGCACAATCTATCGCACGCCGTCTGGCTGGCGCAGAAGAGCAGATCGCAGCCGCCGAAGCAGGCGCTTTGCGTCAGGTGCGTGAAAGCGCAATTACGGTAGCTGTTGCTGCCGCGGCTGAGGTGCTGGCCAAGCAGGCAACTGCCGAAACCGCATCGGCGTCGATTGATCATGCGATTGCCGAAGTGAACGCCAAGTTCCACTAACCGGCTGATACATCCCTTAAACCGGCTCGGCAGCTTTGCCGGGCCGTTTTTATTTGCTGATTTCGTGTTCAAGCCGCAGCTTGGCTATGGCTTCGTTCCGCCCTGCCTTGGCTTGCTCGGCCATCGAGCCTTGGATGAAATCCATATGTGCCTCGATCGCGGCGCGGGCGGCGGCCGGATCGCGGGCTTGGATCGCATCATTGATCGCGCGATGCTGGTCCAGAAGATGGTCGCGAGTCAGACGGTTTTTGAACATCACCTGCCGATTGTAGAACACGCCACTGCGCAGCAGTTCGTACATCGAGCGCATCATATGCAGCATCACCACATTATGGCTGGCCTCGATGATCGCCATGTGAAAACTGGCGTCTAGCTCGGCCTCATCGGAAGGATCGCGTTTTTGGTGGGCCGCTTCCATCTTGGTGAAAACCGCTGCAATCACCTTCAGATCGGTCTCGGTACCCAGCCGCGCGGCGCGTTCGGCGGTCAGCGCCTCCATATCGCGGCGGAAGGCGACATAGTCGATCACCGCCTCTTCATGGCTTGAAAACAGCCCCACCAGGGCTGGCGAAAACGCCGAGCCCAGCACATCGGCGACAAAAATTCCGGCGTTGGGGCGGCTGGTCAACAACCCGCGCTGTTGCAGGTCGGCCACCGCCTCGCGCAGCGAGGGGCGCGACACGCCCAGACGGTCGGACAATTCCCGTTCTGACGGCAAACGCTCGCCCGGTTGCAAGATGCCGCGCAGGATCAGCAATTCAATTTGCTGGACCACGGATTGCGACAGTTTTTCCGCCTCGATCTTCTGGAATGGCATGGGTTTCTCCGAACTGGAGCAAACATATGACCAATTTGCGGCGCTCTCAATACAAAACGCGTGAGGCTGGGGCCCCACGCGTTTATGCAAGTTTGACGCGGGCTTAGGCCGAAGGCCGGATAATGATTTCCACCCGACGATTTGCCGCGCGGCCCTCTGGTGTCAGGTTAGAGGCAACCGGTTGGTCCTCGCCACGACCATAGGCTGCCAGCCGGTTTCCCTGCACGCCTGCATCGCGCAGCACCTGTGCCACCGATGTTGCACGGCGTTGCGACAGGTCTTGGTTATAGGCGGCGGCACCCGAGTTGTCGGTATGCCCAATCACTTCGACCGAGCTGTCAGGATAGCGGTTCAAAGACCCCGCAACCGCGCGCAGATCATAGGTCAGATCAGGCCGCAGTGTCGCACTGTCGGTGGCAAACAGCACATCTTGCGGCATGTTGACCACCAGATATTGGCCGTTGTTGGTGACCGAGATATTTGAATTGCCGATCGAAGAGCGCAGGTCTGCCGCCTGTTTGTCCAAGGTGCTGCCAATCGCGCCGCCAAGGGCTGCGCCAAGCACGCCGCCAACAACGGCTTTGCCCAGCTTGTCATCGCCCGAACGGGTGGCGCCTGCAAAGGCTCCCAACATACCGCCGACAATCGCGCCGTTCTTGGCGCGGGCGTTTGGATCATCAGGATAGGCGTTTGGGTCAACGCAAGCGGTCAGCCCCATCAGGGCAATGGCGGAAAGAAGAAGGGTTTTGTTCAGGATCATCTGCTGCCTCGAAATTCTACTGGGCCTTTGTGTGGCCTAAGCGGCGATAATAGCAGTGCGGCGTCAGCTCTGACAGTGGCGCGCATGTCACGGCAGGTTTTCGCCCATCACTTATCCGCTACTCGGTCGCATCGGCGCGGGCGGCCTCATAAGCCAGCATGGCGCGCTTGACGGGCAGGCCCCAATGATAGCCGCCCAAAGCGCCAGATTTGCGCAGGGCGCGGTGGCAGGGGATCAGCAGGCTGATCGGATTGCGCCCCACCGCTGTGCCGACCGCCCGCACCGCCTTGGGATGGCCAATATGGCGGGCGATTTCGGAATAGGTGGTAACATGGCCCGAAGGAATCGCCAGCAGCGCCTGCCAGACCTTGATCTGGAACGGCGCGCCGATCAGCAGCAGCGGCGCAGGCGCATTGGCGCTGCGGTGCAGGCCAAAGGCGGTCTGCACCCAAGGCGCAAGCTGGGCAGGGTTTTCCCGAAACTGCGCCAAGGGCCAGCGGTTTTGCAAATCGGCAAAGGCTGCCGCCTCGCCCATTTCGGCAGCAAATCCCAGACCACAGATGCCCTTTTCAGTGCCCATCACAATTGCCGCGCCAAAGGGGCTGTCAAACCAGCCCCAATCAATTGCCAACCCAACGCCACCGCGTGCGACATCGCCCGGCGTCATCGCCTCCCATGTCATAAACAGATCGTGCAGCCGGCTTGGGCCCGACAGTCCGGTTTCCAGCGCGGTGTCCAGCAGGGTGAACTTGCGCGCCAAAAGATCGCGCGCATGGTTCAGCAGCAGATATTGCTGATAGCGCTTGGGTGAAACCCCGACCCAGGCCGAAAACACCCGCTGAAAATGCGCCGCACTTACCCCCATGCGCGCGGCCAATGCCTCGAGCGTCAGGGCTGGGCTCTCGGCCTCCAGAACCCGCAGCGCGCGGGCGATCAGGGCGTAGTGATAAGATGGCGATTGGTCGGTCATCGGGCTCTCCTTACCGCCAGATTAGGGCGGTTGTGGCCTGCACGCGACCCGAAACTTGCGACAAATACTTGTCGCAAGCCCGCGATTGCGCCATATCTTTGGCATGGTCAAACAACTCGATTATCACGCCTTGCAACGGATCTTTTCGCGCTTTCGCGAGGCCGAGGCCGAACCAAAGGGCGAATTGCATCACAGCAATGCCTTCACGCTGGTGGTCGCCGTGGCGCTTTCGGCGCAGTCCACAGATGTTGGCGTCAACAAAGCCACCAAGCGGCTGTTCGAGCTGGCCGATACGCCGGAAAAGATGCTGGCCTTGGGCGAAGAGGCGGTGATCGAGCATATCAAGACCATCGGGCTATACCGCAACAAGGCCAAGAACGTCATCAAACTCAGCCGCATTCTGGTTGAAAGCTATGGCGGGCAGGTGCCTTCCAGCCGTGCGGCGCTGCAATCTTTGCCCGGCGTGGGGCGCAAGACCGCGAATGTGGTGCTGAACATGTGGTTTGGCCAGCCTTCGCAAGCGGTCGATACCCATATCCTGCGGCTGGGCAACCGATCTGGCATCGCCGTCGGGCGCGACGAGACCGCGGTCGAGCGTGCGATTGAAGACAACGTGCCCGCCGAATACCAATTGCACGCCCACCACTGGCTTATTTTGCACGGGCGGTATATCTGCACGGCGCGCAAACCAAAGTGTGCGATTTGTCCGATCCGTGACGATTGCCTGTATGAGGAAAAGACCGAATGAAACAGTTTCAGGTTGTCGGAATCGGCAATGCGATGGTGGATGTGCTGGCCCATGCCGACGAGGCCTTTTTGGCCGCCAATGGCATTGGCAAGGGCATCATGCAGCTGATCGACATGCCGCGCGCGGTTGATCTTTATGCCCGCATCGGGCCTGCCAAGGAAATCTCGGGCGGATCGGCCGCCAATACCATCGCAGGCATCGCGCATCTGGGCGGGCGCACCGCCTATGTCGGCAAGGTCAAGGACGATCAATTGGGCGCGATCTTTGCCCATGATCTGCGCGCGCAGGGCGCTGTCTATGAAACCAGCCTTGCCGCCAAAGCCACCGAGCAAGAAACCGGCCGCTGCATTATTATCGTGACGCCGGATGGCGAACGCTCGATGAACACCTATCTGGGCTGGTCAGAATTTCTGACCCCCGCCGATATTGACGACGCGCAAATGGCACAGGCGGAATGGATTTATCTGGAAGGCTACCGCTTTGACGGGCCGGACAGCCAGCAGGCCTTTGAAAAGGCGATTGCGGCCTGCAAGGGGGCGGGGGGGCGCGTGTCGATCACGCTGTCGGATGCCTTTTGCATCTCGCGTCACCGCGATGCCTTTCACAAGATGATTGTGGCCGATGTCGATCTGCTGTTTGCCAATCGCGCCGAATTGCTGGCGATGTATCAGACCGAAGACTTCGCCACAGCCCTGCGTTTGGCTGCGGCAGAGGTGGCGATTGTCGCTTGCACTGATGGTGCGGATGGCGCGCATATCTTGTCGCAGGGGCAGCATTGGCATCTGCCCGCGGTGCCGACGCAGATCGTCGATGCAACCGGCGCGGGGGATCTGTTCGCAGGCGCGTTCCTTTGGGGCATCACCAATGGCTATGATCTGCAAACCGCGGGCAAGATGGGCAATCTGGCGGCCTCGGAAATCATCAGCCATATTGGCGCGCGGCCCGAAGCTGATTTGCGCCGCCTGTTCGCCGATGCTGGCCTGATCTAAGCAAGCCGCCCTGCCTTTGTGCATGGCCGCTTGCGGTGGGCTTGGCTTTAGGGCAAGGCTTATTGCAACCAGAAAGAGGCTTTCGACATGGACTATTCCAAATCCGGCAACGCGCGTGCTGACAAAAACACCCCGAAAAACAAACCCGGCCGTGGGCTTGGTGCTGAAAAAAGCCCGACCGGCGGGCGTCCCAGCAAAGAAGAGCTGGTGGCAAAGCTGAAAGCGATCGCCGAGGCGAAAAAGCAAGGCTGATCGAGATCAAGGCGCGCAGATCCTGCGCGCCTATCATCAGGGTCGAACAGGAGATCCCCGATGATAGAACTACCTTTCGACACCGCCGAGATTGACGCGCTGGTTGTGCGCTTTAAATCCGTCATGGCCCGCGAAGGTCTTGATATTCCTGATCTGGGCGGCAATGCCTCGGATGACGAGGTCATCGAGATGTTGCAGGAAACCGCAGGCGATTTAAGCCGCGACGAGATCACCCAAGAAATCGAGACGATGAATGACGATCAGCAAGACGCGCTGGTTGCCTTGTTCTGGATCGGGCGCGGCGATGCCGAGCCTGAAAGCTGGGCCGAGACCTGCCGTCTGGCCCGCGCGCGCCATGTTGGGCGGGTCAGCCGCTATTTGCTGTCAAAACCGCTGGTGGCGACCTATCTTGCCGATGGGCTAGAGGCGATGCAGACCTCGGGCCTGCTTGATCCGTAGCGCCTAGCGCACCGCGTCCAGTTCCGCGTCTTGCAGCGTGCAATCGCGGATCGTGTCGCTGCCACAGCGGCGCGGGGTCAGGTCTTTGGTCAGGCAAATCCGCAGCTCTTGGATCATGCCCGCTTTGCAGGTGACGGTGATCTGATCGCGGTTCAGCTGCGGATTGCGTTCCAGAAACGCGCCTTCGATCACGGCGGCGGGCACTTTCAGGTCTTTGTTTATCTTGGCAAAAAGTGGTGGGATCACCACCGAGCCATAGGCTTTGCGCATCGTGGCGTAATAGCCTTCGGCCGAAAGCCCCGAACAGCGGCCGTGTTTTTTCCATTGGTAAAACGCCAGCCCCGATCCGCCCATGATGTCTGCCATCTGCGCCGTGGCGCTGCGGGCGGGGTCTGTGGCAGTCGTGCGGCAATAGGCGGGGAACCCGGCCTCATATTGCGGCCAAAGCCCGTGCAGCGTCCAGGTCAGCCCGCGCCCTGCGTCACATTGCGGATCGCGGCGCGCATCGCCTTGCAGCGCGCACCAATTTGCCGACCAGCCCAGCGACATCACATAATAATCGAAGTCGCCGGCCTTTTCACCATCGGCGCGCGCCGCACTGCATAGGCAAACCACTGCCAAGAACCCTAAAATAAGACGCATTTCCACTTTCCCTTTGGCTTGAAGCACACTATATCGGCAAATGAATTCCCTGAAAACGTGGAAGTCGCGGCCCTCGGGTCGCAGCCGTTTTCCCGGCACGGGGAAGATTTGCGAATTGGCCCCATGTGGGCAGAAACCGAAAGGACATTGCGATGTCGAAACCTTTGATGGCGAAAGCAACCGCTGTTTGGCTGGTCGATAACACCACGCTGACCTTCCGTCAGGTCGCTGAATTCTGCGGCATGCACGAGCTTGAAGTGCAGGGCATTGCCGACGGCGATGTGGCAACAGGGGTCAAAGGCTTTGATCCGGTTGGCAACAACCAATTGGACGCAGGCGAAATCGAGAAGGGTCAGAAAGATCCGCTCTACAAGCTGAAGCTGAAGTTCAACGCAAGTGCGGTTGGCGAAGAAAAGCGTCGCGGTCCGCGCTATACGCCCTTGTCCAAGCGTCAGGACCGTCCGGCCTCGATCCTGTGGTTGGTGAAATTCCACCCAGAGCTGTCGGACGGCGCGGTTGGCAAATTGGTCGGCACCACCAAGCCCACCATCCAAGCGATCCGCGAGCGGACGCATTGGAACATCAACAACATCACCCCGATTGATCCGGTGGCTTTGGGCCTGTGCAAGCAGTCTGAACTGGATACCGCAGTTCAGGCCGCTGCCCGCAAAAAGGCTGCCGAAGGGTCTGTGATGACCGATGACGAGCGGCGCAAGCTGGTTTCGACCGAGCAGTCGCTGGGCATGGAAACCGACGGCAAGATGGCCTCGGGGCTTGAACAATTCACCCGCCGCGAAGAAGAAGAAAAGCCTGCCGATTTCTCGGATGCCGACAGCTTCTTTAATCTGCCCGATGCAGATGACGAAGACGACGAAGACGATAACTTGGTGCGTTAAGCGTAAGCTTCGTGTCTGAACGAACAAAGGGGCGGTCGAATTACGCGACCGCCCCTTTGCTTTAATGCGCCATAAAGACCGGAATTTCGGCTTTCTCTAGCATGTTGCGGGTTGTGCCGCCAAGGATGGCTTGGCGCAGCCGCGAATGGCCATAGGCCCCCATCACCAGCATATCGGCATTGATCTCGAGAGCATGCCGCGCCAGCACATCCGAGACGCGGGTCTGGGTGCGCGCCAGAACCGCAACCTCGGCTTTGACACCATGGCGCACCAGCATCTGACAGAGCGCACCACCGGGGTCAGAGCGATCAGAGCCGGTGATCGGCGGGTCAATCACCGTGATGCTGACCGCTTCGGCCTGTTTCAGCAGCGGCAAGGCAAGGCGGGCGGCGGTCATCGCCTCGGCGCTTTGGTTCCAAGCCAGAACGATACGTTTTGGCAGGGTGTTTTCGCCCAAACCGCTGGCTGGCAACACCAAAACCGGCGCATGGGCGTCAAACAGCGCGGCCTCGACCACGGCTTCGGCTTCGGGGCCAAGGCCAGTGCCATAGGGGCAGGGCAGCACCACCAGATCGGCAAAGCGGGCGCGACTGCCGACCAGTTCGGGGGTCAGGCCAATCTGGGCCACCATGGTTTCAACGCTATAGCGCAGATCGGTGCTTTCCTCGTGCAAAGCCGCGCGTGCGGCAGCGTCGATGCGGCGGGCCTCCAGATCGGCCTGCTCTAGGCCCGCTTCCAGTAACATCGCACCCGTGCCCAGATAGGAATAGCCAAGTTGGGTGCGATCGACCGCCAGTGCCAAAATCTCAAGATGGGCATCAAGCTTGCGTGCCATACGGGCGGCAGAACGAATTGCCAGCTCGGCTTCGGCAGGGTGGGTCAGAACCGTTAGGATGGTTTTATAGGTCATCACAGTATGCTCCTTTCAAAGGGGACTGCGTCAGCATGTCACCCAACAAAGGCATTGGCCTTGATGTCGATCAACCTTAGCTACACACCAAGTTGATATGGATCAAAGCTGGAACCGACTGCGCCTGCGAAAAGCGGGTACAGTCAAAGCTCTGGGCGCAATGCGAATCGCAATCGCATGCGGGTCAGACTTACGAAGGGACGCAAAATGTGGGATTACGTTAAACTTGTTGTATATGGGGTGATTGCGGTTTTGGCCGCAATTGGCGCCAACTATGCACATGACCTTGCCTATCAGGTGAACGCGATCGTCGTGATGCTTGCCGCAGCAATCGCATTCGTGTGGGAACTGCGGCATGCGGGCGAGGTTCAAGCGCATCCGCAGGATGAATATTTCGACAGCGTCGTGCGCGCGGGTGTGATTGCGACAACCTTTTGGGGCGTCGTTGGGTTTCTGGTAGGCGTGGTTATCGCCTTTCAGTTGGCATTTCCGTCGCTGAACCTTGGCAATATCACCGATGGGGTGCTGAACTTTGGCCGCTTGCGGCCCTTGCACACCTCGGCCGTGATTTTTGCTTTTGGCGGCAACGCGCTGATCATGAGCGCGTTTTATATCGTGCAGCGCACCTCTGGCGCGCGGCTTTGGGGCGGCAACCTTGGCTGGTTCGTGTTCTGGGGCTGGCAGCTGATGATCGTGCTGGCGGCGACCTCGTATCTGACGGGTGGCACCCAGGGCAAAGAATACGCCGAGACGGTCTGGTACATTGATATCTGGCTGACAGTGGTTTGGGTGGCTTTCCTGATTGTCTTTGTGGGCACGCTGGTCAAGCGCAAAGAACCCCATATCTACGTCGCAAACTGGTTCCTTTTGTCGATGATCATCACGGTGGCGATGCTGCATTTGGTCAACAATATGGCGATCCCGGTCAGCCTTTTCTCGTCGCAATCGGTGCCCGTCTTCTCGGGTGTGCAAGATGCGATGACGCAGTGGTGGTATGGCCACAACGCGGTGGGCTTCTTCCTGACGGCGGGCTTTCTGGGCATGATGTATTATTTTGTGCCCAAGCAGGCCGAGCGTCCGGTCTATAGCTACAAGCTGTCGATCATCCACTTTTGGGCGCTGATCTTCCTTTATATCTGGGCTGGTCCGCACCACTTGCACTATACCGCGCTGCCGGAATGGGCCTCGACGCTGGGCATGGTGATGTCGATCATCCTGTGGATGCCGTCTTGGGGGGGCATGATCAACGGTTTGATGACGCTTTCGGGCGCATGGGACAAGCTGCGCACCGATCCGGTTATTCGGATGATGGTGATCTCGCTTGGCTTTTACGGCATGTCGACCTTTGAAGGCCCGATGATGTCGATCAAATCGGTCAACTCGCTGAGCCACTATACCGACTGGACGATTGGCCATGTGCATTCTGGTGCGCTGGGTTGGAACGGCATGATCACCTTTGGCGCGCTTTACTTCCTGACGCCGCGTCTGTGGAACCGTGAAAGCCTGTACAGTCTGAAACTGGTGTCTTGGCACTTCTGGCTCGCCACCATCGGCATCATTCTTTACGCAAGCTCGATGTGGGTGACCGGCATTATGGAAGGCCTGATGTGGCGCGAAGTTGATGCCAATGGCTTCCTTGTCAACGCCTTTGCAGACACCGTGGCGGCCAAGTTCCCGATGTATGTGGTGCGCGGCACAGGCGGTCTGATGTATCTGACCGGCGGCATGTTGATGGCCTATAACCTGTGGATGACAGTGCGCGCGCAGCCTTCCAAGGCAGTGGTCAACGCCAACAACGCCGTTCCGGCTGAATAAGGGGGGCAAAAGATGTCTATTTTCAAAAAGCACAAGATCATCGAAACCAATGCCTCGCTTTTGCTGGTGCTAAGTTTCATCGTGGTGACCATCGGCGGTATCGTCGAAATCGCCCCGCTGTTCTATATTCAGAACACGATTGAAAAGGTGGAAGGGGTTCGCCCCTACACCCCCCTGGAACTTGCTGGCCGCGATATCTACATCCGCGAGGGCTGCTATGTCTGCCACAGCCAGATGATCCGCCCGATGCGCGACGAGGTCGAACGCTATGGCCACTACTCGCTGGCTGCGGAATCGATGTATGACCATCCGTTCCAATGGGGATCGAAACGCACCGGGCCAGATTTGGCGCGGGTCGGCGGGCGCTATTCGGATGCTTGGCATGTTGACCACCTGAGCAACCCTCAGGCGGTGGTGCCAGAATCGGTGATGCCAAAATATGCCTTCTTGTCGAATGCAGAAATCGACGGCCGCTATATCGAGGATATCATGAAGGTCCACCGCATGGTCGGCGTGCCCTATACCACCGAGATGCTGGACGCGGCTGTGGCGGACTTCAAGGCGCAGGCAGACCCAGAGGCAGACACGGCTGGTTTGGAAGAGCGCTATAAAAAGGTGAACATCGCCAATTTCGATGGCAACCCTGCTCTGACAGAAATGGACGCGCTGATCTCTTACCTTCAGGTTCTGGGCACGATGGTCGATTTCTCGACCTTCATCCCAGACCCAAAACGATAGGGGGCAGGGATGGAAACCTATAGCCTGATGCGCGCCTTCGCCGATAGCTGGGCAATGCTGGCGATCTTTCTAATTTTCGTTGGCATCGTGTTCTGGGCGTTTCGGCCCGGTTCGCAGGCAGTCCACGACGATATCGCCAATTCGATCTTTCGCCATGACAAGAAACCCGCCGCCGAGGCCATCACGCGGACACCGCGCGTTGGCGCCGACCGGCAAGCCGAGGAGGCGTAACCATGTGCGCCAAGCAAGTTAAAAAAGCCGAGAAAGAGGTTCAAACCACCGGCCACAGCTGGGACGGCATCGAGGAATACGACAACCCGATGCCGCGCTGGTGGGTCTGGGTGTTTTATGCCTGCATCGTCTGGGGCATCGGCTATTCCATCGCCTATCCGGCATGGCCGCTGATCCACGGCGCGACCCAAGGCCTGTTGGGGCCAACGCTGCGCACCGAAGTGGTGGCTGAAATCGCGCGCTTTGACGAAGCCAATGCGCCGATCAAGGCCAAGCTGAACGCCGCCGATCTTGCCTCTATTCCGGGCAATGACGAGCTGAAGACCTATGCCATCTCGGCCGGGGCTTCGGTGTTCAAGAACAACTGCGCCCAGTGCCACGGCTCGGGGGCCGCGGGGGTTCAGGGCAAGGGCTATCCGAACCTGTTGGACAACGACTGGCTTTGGGGCGGCGATATGGAAGCAATCCATACCACCATCGCACATGGCATCCGCAACACCACTGACGGGGATGCGCGCTATTCGCAAATGCCAAGTTTCGGCAAGGATGGCATTCTTGAAAAGGCGCAGATTGATGATGTGGTCGAACATGTGCTGCAAATCTCGGGTCAAGACCATGACGCCGCGATGGCAGAAGCAGGGGCGACAGTCTTTGCTGAAAACTGTGCGGCCTGTCACGGTGATGCGGGCATGGGCAACCGCGACTTTGGCGCGCCCAACCTGACCGATGCGATTTGGCTTTATGGCGGCGATCGCAAAACCTTGGTGCAGACCGTGACCTATTCGCGCTTTGGGGTGATGCCGGCGTGGAATGTGCGTCTTTCCGAAGACGAAATCCGCTCGGTAGCGACCTATGTCCACAGCCTTGGTGGCGGCGAGTAAATCTATGCTGTCGCGGCCCGTTTAGCGGGCCGCGATTGTTTTTTGCTGCCTAGGCAGCTCTGCCTTTGCTCCCGCGCCCGCTTGGCGCTTTTGTCGCAGGCTTAAAGCTGCATCGTGAATGTCTGTTTGATGCATATCAAGGCAAGCTCTGGACGGCAGGCGCAAACCCAAGGCCAGATTTAATAACCGGAGATAGGTCCGTGACGATCCAAGACCCTGAAACCCCAGTCCTTTTCGCCGCGCGCGAGCCGATTTTTCCGCGCCGTGTCAAAGGCACTTTCCGCAATCTAAAGTGGTGGCTTTTGGCGCTGATGCTGGGGATTTACTATGTCACCCCTTGGATCCGCTGGGATCGTGGCCCGCTTTTGCCCGATCAAGCGGTGTTGATTGATATGTCGGGGCGGCGGTTCTTTTTCTTTATGATCGAGATCTGGCCCTATGAATTCTATTTCGTGGCCGGTCTTTTGATCATGGCGGGGCTGGGGCTGTTCTTGTTCACCAGTGCGGCGGGCCGGGTTTGGTGCGGCTATGCCTGCCCGCAAACGGTTTGGACCGATCTGTTCATTCTGGTCGAGCGTTGGATCGAAGGCGACCGCAACGCCCGCATTCGTCTGCACCGGCAAAAGTGGGATGCCGAAAAGATTCGCAAGAACGGCTTGAAATGGACCGCTTGGCTGCTGATCGGTTTGGCAACTGGCGGCGCTTGGGTGTTTTACTTTACCGATGCGCCGACGCTGTTTCACGATCTGCTACACGGAACCGCCCATCCGGCTGCCTATATCACCATGGCGATTTTGACGGCGACGACCTTCTTCTTTGGCGGCTTTGCGCGTGAACAAATCTGCATCTACGCCTGCCCCTGGCCGCGGATCCAAGCCGCGATGATGGATGAAGACACGCTGACCATCGGCTACCGCGATTGGCGGGGCGAGCCGCGCGGCAAGCAAAGCGTGGAAGGCCACGGCGATTGCATTGATTGCATGGCCTGCGTCAACGTCTGCCCAATGGGGATTGATATTCGCGACGGCCAGCAGATGGCCTGTATCACCTGCGGTTTGTGCATTGATGCCTGCAACGACACGATGGATAAAATCGGCAAGCCGCGCGATTTGATCGGCTATCTGGCGCTGACAGACGAGACCCGCGAGCGCGAGGGCAAGACCCCGAAATCGGTCTGGGCGCATGTGTTCCGCCCGCGCACCATCATGTATACCACGCTTTGGGCGGGGGTTGGTGTGGCGCTTGTGGTGGCTTTGTTCATGCGCACGGATATCGACGTTAACGTCACGCCGGTGCGCAATCCACAGTATGTGACATTGTCAGATGGCTCGATCCGCAACACCTATGACCTGCGGCTGCGCAACAAACATGGCGAGGACCGCTGGTTCACGCTGTCTGCAACCTCTGATGCAACCTTTGTGCTGTCGATGGATGGCGATCAGGGGCTGAAGGTTTTGGTGCCTGCCAATGAAACCAAAACCCAACGTCTGTTTATCACCGCCCCCGCGCATAGCCATGGCGCAGAAGAAGAACGCACCGCCCTCAGGCTGTGGATTCAAGACGTAGGCACCCCCGAATTCCCCCATACCGATCGGGTGTCGCATGACACGGTATTTTTCGGCAAAGGAGACTAAGATGCACATCGGCTTTCAGTTCATCCTGATGTTTGTGGCCTTCATGCTGCTGTATTTCGGCGGTTTGGTTTGGCTGTTGTTTCGCAATGGCATCACCGGCCCGCGCTTTGGCGCCTTTATGGTGGCGACCTTTGGTCTGATCATCGCGGTGAATGTGACGATGGCCTATAAGGCCAACTCGACCTTCCCGGGGCTCGAGGTTAGCAATTCTTATGTTGCCAGCCAAAGCTTTGATGCCGATGCCAAGGCACAGCGTGCGCTTGGCTGGACGGTGACGCCCCGCTATGATGGTGCGCAAAGTGCTTTGGATCTGGCGATCACTGATGCTTCGGGTGCCCCTGTAGAGGTGCGCAATCTGATGGTGCTGGTCGGGCGGCCAACCGAAGCCAAGGAAGATATGCAGCCGCGCTTTGTGTTTGAGGGCGGGGTCTATCGGGCCGTAGCCGCCTTGAACCCCGGAAAATGGATGATGCATGTCGAAGCCCGCGCGCCAGATGGCACCCTGTTTCGCCAACGCCTGAACATCTTTGTCACGAGCTAAGTCATGACCCAAGCCGCCGCACATCCGTTGCAAGTTGAACATGGCGGTATGGCCGCTTGTCCGGCCTGTGCGGTGATGCCCTCGGCGCAGGCCTTGGCCGAGGCTGCAAAGCCTCTGCATGCGCGGCTGATGCTGTCGCTGCCAACTGCGCATTGCGCGGCCTGTATCTCGGCGGTGGAAGGCGCGGTTTTGGCCGCCGATGGCGTGATCTCGGCGCGGGTCAATCTGACGCTAAAGCGGCTGTCGGTCGAGGCCGAACCGCAGGTGACAGCCTCCGATATGATCGCGGTTTTGCGCGGGGTCGGCTATGAGGCGCACGAGCTGGACGCGGGCCTGTTGAACACGACCGAGACCGACCGTCAGGGCCGCGATTTGCTGATGCGTTTGGGCGTGGCGTTTTTCTCGATGATGAATGTGATGCTGTTGTCGGTGGCGGTCTGGTCTGGGGCCGAGGCTGCGACCCGTGATATGTTCCATTGGATTTCGGCGATGATCGCTATTCCAACGGTGGTTTTTGCAGGCCAGCCGTTTTTCAAATCGGCTTGGGCGGCGCTGCGGGTGGGGCGTTTGGGCATGGATGTGCCGATCTCGCTGGCTCTGGTGCTGGCCAGCGCGATTTCGCTTTATGAGACCACGCAAAGCGGGGTGCATGCCTATTTTGACGCCGCCGTCATGCTGTGCTTTTTCCTGCTGTTGGGCCGTTATCTGGACCATCGCACGCGGGCGGTTGCGCGTTCGGCGGCCGAGGAATTGGCCGCACTTGAGGTGCCGCGCGCAAGGGTGCTGGTGGATGGCACCGAGGTCGAGCGCGCGATTTCCGAGATTGCCGTGGGCGATCTGGTGCGGGTGCGGCCGGGGGGGCGGATGCCGGTTGACGGCGTGATCACCGAAGGCGCATCTGAGATTGACCGCTCGTTGCTGACCGGCGAAAGCCTGCCGGTTTTTGCCGGTCTTGGCATGGCAGTTTCGGCGGGCGAGGTGAATTTGACCGGACCTTTGACGCTGCGTGTGACGGCAACGGGGGCCGATAGCAGCCTGCACCGCATGGCCGATCTGGTCGCTGTGGCGGAATCGGCGCGCAGCAAATACACCACTTTGGCCGAGCGCGCCGCCAGTTGGTATTCGCCCCTTGTGCATCTGTTGTCCTTTGCTGCCTTTGGCTTTTGGATGTGGCGCACGGGCGGCGATTTTCGCCATGCCGTCAATATTTCGGCGGCGGTGCTGATCATCACCTGCCCCTGTGCGCTGGGGCTTGCTGTGCCTGCGGTGGTGACCTCGGCCTCGGGCAAGCTGTTTCGCAAGGGTCTGCTGATCAAAGACGGCACCGCGCTCGAGCGGCTGGCGCAGGTCGATGTGGTGGTGTTTGACAAAACCGGAACCCTGACGCTGGGCACGCCCAAGCCGACCAATCTGGCCGATCACAGCCCGCAGGTTCTGGGCGTGGTCGCAGCGCTTGCGGCCGGCTCGTCGCACCCTTTGGCGCGGGCCTTGGCTTTGGTCGCCACTCCCGCTCGGGTCGAGGATCTGCGCGAAGTCGCAGGCTATGGCATCGAGGCGCGCCATATGTGCCAAGTGGTGCGGCTGGGCCGTGCGGAATGGGTGGGTACGCAGGCCGTTGACGTCACCGCAACCTATCTGTCGCTGGATGGGGTGGTGCATGTCTTTACCTTCGCCGACCACATCCGCCCCGGAGCCGAAGCCGCGATTGCCGCGCTGAAGGCGCAGGGCAAGGCGATCAAGCTGATTTCGGGCGATACCACGGGCCCTGTCGCCGATCTGGCGCTGCGGCTTGGGATCACGGATTGGACGGCAGGCGCGCTGCCTGCCGAAAAGCTGGCACTGGTGCGGGGGCTGACAGAAGCGGGGCATTTTGTCTTGATGGTGGGCGATGGTTTGAACGACACGGCGGCGCTTTCGGCGGCGCATGTCTCAATCAGCCCCGCCACGGCTTTAGATGCCGCGCGCACCGCCTCTGATATTGTGCTGTTGGGCCAGAATATGGCCCCAATCGGCGATGCCGCCCGCATCGCACGGCAGGCCAAGCGGCGGATTTTGGAAAACTTTGGCCTCTCAGCCGCCTATAACATCGTGGCGGTGCCAATTGCGCTTTTGGGCTTTGCCACCCCCTTGGCGGCGGCCTTGGCGATGTCGCTGTCGTCGATTACGGTCTCGCTGAACTCATTAAGGCTAAAGTAATGGAAATCTTGTCAATCTTGATCCCGGCTTCGCTTTTGCTGGGCGGCTGTGGGCTTGCGGCCTTTGTCTGGGCGATGAAAACCAAGCAGTTTGACGACCCCTCGGGCGATGCCAATCGGATCTTGATGAAAGACTGGGACGACCACCCAAAACCCTAGGCCCGTCCGGCGGTGGCCGAAAGCGACAGCGGATCAATCCCCATGCTGCGCAGCGCATTGCTCCATTTGTAGCCGTCATCTGCGCCAAAGATCAGGGCTTCGGTCGGATCAACCGTCAGCCAGTCGTTGCGGCCAATCTCGGATTCGAGCTGCCCTGCGCCCCAGCCGGAATAGCCAAGCGCCAGCAGCGCGTGATCAGGCCCCGCACCCTGCGCCATCGCTTCTAGCACATCCAGTGTCGCGGTCATGCCATAACCGCCCAAGATATGCATTGTCGCGCCGGTAGAGCGATAGTCAGGCGAATGCAGCACAAAGCCGCGTGCGGTTTCAACCGGTCCGCCAAAATGCACGGTAATATCGCGGCCATGCGGCGATTTTGGGATGTTCAGATGATCGAGCAGCTTGGCAAAGGACAGATCTTGCACGGGTTTGTTGAGGATAAGCCCCATCGCGCCCTCGGCGGAATGCGCACAGATCAAGATCACCGAATGCTCAAAGCGCGGGTCTTGCAGGGCGGGCATTGCCACCAGAAGTTTGCCGACCAAATCCATAGAATCGGGGCCTTTCGTCCGAAGAGCTTTAGGATGGGGTGTCAGACGGCGCGGCTCAAGCCCCAATCACGGAAGATTTGGTTATGTTGCTCTGGCTCTCGCCCAAACGTGACTTCCCCTGACGGCAGATTTGGCTAAGGTCGCGGCATGATGAAAGCCCTGCTTCTTGCCCTGCTGACCGCCACGCCCGCCCTTGCAACCGAGCAAGACGAGGTGATTTCCGCCCAGATTTTGCCTGGCTGGCAGCAAAGCAATGGCCACCACATGGCCGCGATCAGCCTGACGCTGGCCCCGCAGTGGAAGACCTATTGGCGTAGCCCCGGGGATGCAGGCATTCCTCCGATCTTTGATTGGGCAGGCTCGCAGAATGTGAAATCGGTGCGGGTGCTTTGGCCAAGCCCCGAGGTGTTTCACACCAATGGCATGCAGACCATCGGCTATCATGACGCGGTTGTGTTGCCGATCGAGGTGGTGCCACTGGATGCAGCCAAACCTGTGGCCTTGCAGGCCCGCGTCGATCTGGGGGTTTGCAAGGATATCTGCATGCCTGCCGTGGTTGATCTTACGGCGCGGCTTGGCGAGAGCCGCAGCGCTGATCCGCAGATCGAGGCAGCGTTGCGCGATTTGCCAAAGCTGGCACAGGCTGCGGGGCTTTCGTGTCAGGTGCAACCGATCAAGGATGGCCTGCGGGTGACAGCTCAGATGGTGCTTGCGGTGCAAGGCGCCGGGGAAACGGTGATATTCGAGGCCGGTGATCCAGCGATCTGGGTGTCAGAGGCCCAATCGCAGCGTAGGGGCGACAGGCTGACGGCGGTAGCGGATTTTGTGGCGAGCGGCGGTGCTGCCTTTGCCTTGGATCGTTCGGCGATCACGCTGACCGTGCTGCATCAGGGTGGCTCGGTAGAAATGCAGGGCTGCCCCGCACCCTAGGCCCGGTTAAAGGCCGCGCAGTTTCGCTTGCAGCGATAGCAAATCAGCCCAAGCCTCGCGCTTGGCGGCGGGATTGCGTTGCAGATAGGCGGGGTGGGTCATCGCAAGCACCGGCTTGTCAAAGGCCTGCGCCCAAGTGCCGCGATGGCGCAAAATCCCGCTGCTGTTCAGCGCCAATTGCAAGGCATCATTGCCCAACAGCACCACCACGGCAGGATTGATCAGTGCGATATGGCGGGCCACAAAGGGCCGGATGATGGCGATTTCATCCGCGCTTGGCTCGCGGTGCGGCGCGCGCCATGGCAAGCTGGGGGTGATATAGATCGCCTGCGCGGCCTCGGCGCTGCGCGACAGGCCAATGGCTGCAAACATCCGGTCCAGCATCTCGCCCTTGCTGCCAACACAAGGCCGCCCTTCGCGGTCTTCTTCGACATCGGGCGCATCGGTCAGGATCAGCACGCGGGCCTGCGGGTTGCCATCGCCAAACACCAAATTGCGCGCACCGCGTTTGATCTCTAATTGGTCAAACCGCGCCAGCGCTTCGCGCAGATCGCCCAAGCTTTGCGCGCCAGATGCCGCAGCGGTTGCCGCCGCAATCGCCATATCGGCGGTTGCGGCGGCAGGGGCCACCGCGCGCGGCGGCGCGGGGTTGGGTGCTGCGGCCACAGGATCGGGCAGTTTAACAGGCTCTGGCAAATCATAGCGGTCAAGCGGAGCCTCGCCGATAATATCGCTCACGCCCAGATCAACCTGCCATGCCAAGGCTGCAAGCGATGCGTGCCAATCGGCGGCGATGTCGGTCTCGATTCCCATGCGGCCAAACTAGGCGGTTGCGCCGCCTCGGACAAGCCGACTTGTCGTGCGGGCGCGGGCTTTCTATAAGCAGTCAAACATCACGGAGAGGCCCATGTCGTTTCGCGCCCGCCACCTGCTTGGGATTGAGCATCTTTCGCCCGCCGAGATCACCACAATCCTTGATCTGGCCGACCGCTATGTCGATCTGAACCGCCGCACCGTGAAATCCTCGGATGCTTTGGCGGGGCTGACGCAGATCAATATGTTCTTTGAAAACTCCACCCGCACGCAGGCCAGTTTCGAGCTGGCGGGCAAGCGGTTGGGCGCGGATGTGATGAACATGTCGATGGGCTCGTCCAGTGTCAAAAAAGGCGAGACGCTGATCGACACCGCGATGACGCTGAACGCGATGCACCCCGATCTGCTGGTGGTGCGGCACGGCGCGTCTGGGGCGGTGAACCTGCTGGCCGAAAAGGTGAACTGCGCGGTGCTGAACGCAGGCGACGGGCGGCATGAACACCCGACGCAGGCCTTGCTGGACGCGCTGACCATCCGCCGCGCCAAGGGCCGGATTCAGCGCCTGACCGTGGCGATTTGCGGCGATATCGCCCACAGCCGCGTGGCACGCAGCAATCTGATTCTGCTGGGGAAAATGGAAAACCGTTTGCGGCTGATCGCCCCGCCTACCTTGATGCCTGCCGGTGTCGAACATTTCGGCTGCGAGCTTTATGATGACATGAAAAAGGGCCTTGAGGGCGCCGATGTGGTTATGATGCTGCGGCTGCAAAAAGAGCGGATGGACGGCGGCTTTATCCCGTCAGAGCGTGAATATTACCACCGCTACGGGCTTGACGCCGAAAAGCTGTCCTTTGCCAAGCCGGACGCCATTGTGATGCACCCCGGCCCAATGAACCGCGGCGTCGAGATTGACGGCGAGCTTGCCGATGACATCAATCGCAGCGTTATTCAGGATCAGGTGGAAATGGGCGTCGCGGTGCGGATGGCTTGCATGGATCTGTTGGCGCGTAACCTGCGCGCCGAACGTGGCGCCAAGGCCGTGGGGGCAATGGTGTGAACAAGCTGACCGCCGATCAGATGTATGGCGCGCCGGCACCGCTCGAACCGGGCGAGGTTGTGGTTGCGCGCTTTGCGCCTGACCGGCAGCTTTATTGGCGTCTGCATGCCAGGATGGCGGTGATTGGCGGTGTGCTGGCGGCGCTTGCGCTGATGATCAGCGGCAATCCCGATCCTTGGGTTGGGCCGGTCGCGGCAGCGCTTGCGATGGCGATGCGCGGTTATTACCTGCGGTCCGAGATTTTCGCCGAAGAATGGCGCTTGACCAATTGGCGGCTGCTGGGCCCCGCGGGGCGGATTGCGCCGCTTGCGCGGCTGAAACTGGCGCGGCCATTCTTGGGGGCGGTGCAGATCGTCACCCAAAACGGTGACAAGCATCTGATCAAATATCAAGCCAATGCTGGCGCCGTCGTGGCGCAGATCATGGCTGCAAAGGAGGCCGCATGACCCCCGATCCCGACCGCAAACCGACCAAGGCCGAAATGCGTATGGGCGGCAGGGTCGCCACTGTGGTTTTGGTTTTGCTGGCGGTGTTCACGCTGGCTTTCGTTTGGATGGCAGGCTGATGGCTGCTGTCGGTATGACTTCTTTTCTGGCGCTGCCACTGGCGCAGCCGAACCGCGAGGCAAAATGACCCTGCATCTGACCAATGCCCGCCTGATCAACCCCGAAACCGGCAGTGACGCCTTGGGGTCTTTGACCATCGACAACGGGCTGATCGTGGCGATGAATGATCCTGCCCCCGAGGGCGCTGTCGAGGTGGATTGCGGCGGCCATTGCCTGGCCCCCGGCATCGTCGATATCGGCGTCAAAATCGGCGAGCCGGGCGAGCGGCATAAGGAAAGCTTTCGTTCGGCGGGCTTGGCGGCGGCGGCGGGTGGCGTCACCACCATCATCGCGCGCCCTGACACCGAGCCCGCGATCGACACCCCCGAGACGCTTGAGTTTGTCACCCGCCGCGCGTCAGAGGCGCGGGTGCGCATTCGCCATATGGCGGCGCTGACCAAGGGTCGCGCCGGCCACGAGATGACCGAGCTTGGGTTTTTGCTGGATGCGGGGGCTGTGGCCTTTACCGATGTGTTTCAGGTTTCCTCTGACACCAAGGGCTTAAGCCGAGCGCTGACCTATGCGCGGTCTTTGGGGGCCTTGGTGATTGGCCATCCGCAGGAACCGGGGCTGTCAAAGGGGGCTTCGGCCACCAGCGGCAAATTCGCCTCGCTGCGCGGCATTCCGGCGGTTTCGGCCATGGCCGAGCGCATGGGGCTGGACCGTGACATTGGTTTGGTCGAGATGACCGGCGTGCGCTATCACGCCGATCAGATCACCACCGCGCGCAGCCTGCCGGCGCTGGAACGCGCCAAGGCCAATGGCTTTGCGATCACGGCGGGGGTGTCTATTCACCATTTGACGCTGAATGAAATGGATCTGGGTGATTACCGCACCTTCTTCAAATTCACCCCGCCGCTGCGGTCGGAAGAAGACCGTTTGGCGATGGTGCAGGCGGTGGCCGAGGGGCTGATCGACATTATCGGGTCGTTCCACACCCCGGCAGATGAGGAATCCAAGCGCTTGCCGTTTGAAGATGCAGCCTCGGGGGCGGTGGGGCTAGAGACGCTTTTGCCCGCTGCCCTGCGGCTTTATCATGCCGATCAGATCGACCTGCCAAGTCTGTTTCGGGCGCTGTCGTTGAATCCGGCCAATCTGCTGGGCCTGCCGCAGGGACGGCTTGCGCTGGGCGCACCGGCGGATCTGGTGCTGTTTGACCCCTATGCGCCCTCACTTTTAGACCGCAGCCGCCTGCATTCGAAATCGAAAAACACCCCCTTTGACGGCTGCCGCATGGAGGGTCGGGTGCTGGCGACCTATGTCGGCGGTGCGCAAGTGTATCAAGGATAGATCATGCCCGAGATTGTCACCTCACCGCTGCTGTTGGTTGTTGTTGCGCTGCTGTCTTACCTGCTGGGATCGGTGCCCTTTGGGCTGGTGATCACGCGGCTGCTGGGCTTGGGCGATTTGCGCGCGATTGGCTCGGGCAATATCGGCGCGACCAATGTGCTGCGCACGGGCAATAAGCCGGCGGCCTTGGCGACACTGATTCTGGATGCCGGCAAGGGCGGCATTGCGGTGCTGATTGCGCGGGCGGCTGTGGGGGCGGATGCGGCGCAACTGGCCGGGCTTTGCGCCTTTTTGGGGCATCTGTTTCCGCTGTGGTTGGGCTTTAAGGGTGGCAAAGGGGTTGCGACGTTTTTGGGCACGCTGCTGGCGCTTGCTTGGCCGGTGGGGCTTGCCTGTTGCGCGGTTTGGGCGGTGACGGCGGCGATCAGCCGGATTTCATCGCTTTCGGCCCTGGTCTCGGCGGCCAGTGCGGTGATTTGGCTGGTGGTCTTTGGTCAGGGCCGGATGTTGGCGCTGGTCTTTGTGCTGACGCTGCTGGTCTATCTGCGCCATTGGGCAAATTTGCAGCGGTTGCAGGCGGGCACCGAGCCAAAAATTGGCGCGAAAAAACCCTGATGCGGTGCCTTGGCCCCGCCTGAGCAGCCTCCGGCGGGGATATTTAGGCCAAGATGAAAGCGGCGGGCGTTACAGGCTTGCGGCCTCGTAGATCGGGCTCAGGCTTGCGCCCCAAGGGCCGTAATAGGCGCGCAGCCAGCGGTCGGCTTGGGTGGTGCCAGATTTCAGACCGTGGACGAGGGGTTTGAGATAGATCTCTTCGCCCAAGCCCCTTGCGGCAAGGCCTGCCTGCGACAAAGCCACCGCCGCGCGCGATAGATCGAGCAGTTTTACGCCATTGGCCTCGCCCTGAAGCGCTTTTTCGGAGGCCGCGATGCGCAGGCCTTCCCGGGTCTCGGCATCGAAGCCTTTGACCAGATCCCAAGCGGCATCCAGCGCGGTTTGGTCATACATCAGGCCAACCCAAAAGGCCGAAAGCGCGTTGATATGGGCTTGATCACCGCAATCTGCGCCGCGCATTTCGATGTATTTCTTAACACGGGCTTCGGGGAAGACTGTGGTCATGTGATCGGCCCAATCGGAAAGCGTGGGCTTTTCGCCGGGCAGGGCGGGCAGGTTGCCGGCCAGAAAATCGCGGAAGGATTGGCCGAGCGCGTTGATATAGCTGCCGTCGCGGTAGACGAAATACATCGGCACATCCAAGACCCAATCGACATAGCGCTGAAAGCCCATGCCGTCTTCAAAGGCCCAAGGCAGCATGCCGGTGCGGCTGTCATCCAAGCCGCGCCAGATCCGCGAGCGCCAGGATTTATGGCCGTTCACGCTGCCATCAAAGAACGGGCTGCTGGCGAAAAGTGCCGTGGCCACCGGTTGCAGTGCCAGCGCGACGCGCAGTTTCTTGACCATGTCGGATTCCGACGAGAAGTCGAGGTTCACTTGCACCGTCGAGGTGCGATACATCATCTGGGTGCCATGGGTGCCGACGCTGCCCATGTAATTTGTCATCAGCCGGTAGCGCCCCTTTGGCATCACCGGCATGGTGTCGTGGCTCCAGTCGGGCGCGGCGCCGATGCCCATGAATTTGATGCCCAAAGGCTCGGCAATGGTGCGCACCTCGTCAAGGTGGTTTTGCAACTCGGCGGCGATGTCGTGCAGGGTTGCAAGGGGGGCGCCCGAGAGTTCGAACTGACCGCCCGGTTCCAGCGAGACATTGGCGCCATTGCGGGTCAGGCCGATGATATTGCCGGCCTCGCGCACTGGCATCCAGCCAAAGCGGGCTTCTAGCCCTGCGAAGATCGCCGAGATCGAGCGTTCGCCCGCATAGGGTAGTGGCGCGCGGCTGTCGGTCAGCCAGCCGAATTTTTCGTGCTCCGAACCGATGCGCCAATCCGCTTTGGGTTTGCAGCCCGAGGCCATATACTCAGCCAATTGCGAGAAATCTTCGATCGGGCCGCCGCCGGACTGTGGAATCGACATGGGCGCACCCCTTGGTTCGTGTTTCAAGCCGATTAGGTGTCGTCGAAAGTCGGGCAAGTCAAGGGCAAGTCGTAAAACTGAACGCTGGCGGCTGGAAATAATCGGCGCTGTTAGGCGCCTGTGACCACGCCGCTGCCGCGCCTGCGCCAGACCAGCGTCATTTCGGGGATGTCGCCACGGATCGGCAGGCTGCTGGCGGGGCCTGCGGCAGGGTTTAGGGCTGCGACCAAAGCGGCAGTGTCGATCTCGGGCAGGCTGGCGAAGGCGTCAAACAGGCGGTCCGCGCCTTCGGCATCGACGGGGATCAAGAGAGCTTGGCCGTCAAGTTGCTTGAGCCGCCAGACCCTGCGACCGCGCAAGCTGAGCAGGCGGATTTCTTGCAGATCGGCGATCGAGACATAGCCGCCGCCCTGTGGTCCCAGATAGCCCACCTGCGCCTCGTCAACCTCGACCACCCCTGGGGCTGCAATATCTTGCGCAAAGCGCATGCGGCGATAGGCCAAGATCGCCCAAGCCAGTCCCAGCGCGCCGATGCCACCGCCCAAGGGGGTGAGCAGATAGCCGCCTTGGCCGATCAGCCAAAGGCCAAAGCCAAGGAGCGCTGCCGCCAAGATCACCTCGCGGGCGCGCAAGGCGAGGGCGGTGACTTCGGGGCGGATCAATGGCATGGCGGCCTTTGGGTGCAAAAGGCGCTCATGCCCAATCGCCAAGGGCTGCTTGCCACAGGGTGAGGGCGGCGACTGCGGCGGTGTCGGCGCGCAGGATACGCGGGCCAAGCGCGATGGGGTGGACCATGGGAAGGCCGCGCAGGCGGGTTTTTTCATCCGCCGAAAAGCCGCCTTCGGGGCCGATCAGGATCGCCCAAGGCGCGCCGCGGTTGCTGGGCAGGGCGGGGGCTTGGCCGACCAGGCTTTCGTCGCACCACATCAGGTGGCGCTCGGCCGGCCAGGTGGCCAGCAGTTTATCAAGGCTGGTGATTTCTGCCACCTGCGGCACGAAGGTGGCACCGCATTGCTCGGCGGCCTCCATCGCATGGGCTTGCAGCCGGTCTTGGCGGATGCGGTCGGCGTTGGTGTGGCGGGTTTGCACCGGCATGATGCGGGCGGCCCCCAGTTCGGCGGCCTTCTCGACGATAAAATCGGTGCGGGCCTTTTTGATCGGCGCGAAGATCAGCCACAGATCGGGGGGCAGGCGCAAAGCTGCGGTCTGCACCTCGCACAACAGGATGCCACCGCGCTTGCCTGCCTCGGCCACGGTTGCGCGCCACTCACCATCGCGGCCATTGAACAGCGCCACCAAGCCGCCGCGCGACAAGCGCATGACGTTGAAAAGGTAGTTGGCCTGCTCGGGCGACAAAGCCACGGCTTGCCCCATGCCCAAGGGCTGGTCTACATAAAGTCTGATCTTTGCTTCTGTCATGGTGGGAACTTATGTCTGAGACGCGCGAAATGCCAGAGGCCAAAACGGTTGCCGATGCGCCTGCGGGCAATTGGGTGGACCGCTGGGCTCCGGCGGCCACAAGGCCCTATTTGCGGCTGTCGCGGGCAGACCGCCCGATTGGCACTTGGCTGCTGCTGATCCCTTGTCTGTGGGGGATTGCGCTGGGCGCGATGCTGGATGGCTTTCGGCTGTGGGATCTGTGGTTGGTGCTGTCTTGCGGGCTGGGGGCCTTTGTGATGCGCGGTGCGGGCTGCACCTGGAATGACATCACCGACCGCGAGATTGACGCCGCGGTGGCGCGCACCAAAAGCCGTCCGCTGCCCTCGGGTCAGGTGACGGTGAAGGCGGCGCTGGTCTGGATGGTGGTGCAGGCGCTGATCGGAGCCTGCATCTTGTTCAGCTATAACTGGCTGGCGGTGGCGCTGGGCGTGGGGTCTTTGGCGCTGGTGGCGATCTATCCTTTTGCCAAGCGGTTCACATGGTGGCCGCAGGTGTTCTTGGGGCTGGCGTTTAATTGGGGGGCACTGCTTGCCTTTGCTGCCCATGCAGGTGCTGTGACGCTGCCCGCACTGCTGCTTTACGGCGCGGGCATTGCCTGGACGCTGTTTTATGACACGATCTATGCGCATCAAGACAAAGAAGACGATGCGCTGATCGGGGTGAAATCCACCGCGCGGCTGTTTGGCGCGCAATCTCTGCGCTGGTTGCAGGGGTTTATGATTGCCGCAGTCAGCCTGTTTGGGCTTGCTGTGATTGCGCTGCCTTTGCCGCCCGAGCGGATGGCGGCGATGGCCGTGGCGCTGATCGGGGTTTGGGGCTTTGGCCTGCATATGCTGTGGCAATTGCGCAAATTGGATATCGATAGCCCCGAGGTCTGCATGCGGCTGTTCCGCTCGAACCGAGATACGGGGCTGATTGCTGCGCTGTTTCTTGCCGTTGCCGCTTTGCTTTGATTGATCCCCTGAGCTGGGCGCTTTATGCCTTGCCAAAGGCTGTGTTGCGCAAAGCGATCTGCCGCCTTGACGATAGCATTTAGACCGAGAATATGGCCCCTGTGGTAAAGAAATACACCCTTCGCTCTTTGCAGCTTAAAACCAAACTTATGGCGCCCACGGCTTTTGTTGGGGCGGCCTGCGTTGCCACTTTGGTGGCTTGGGGCGCTGCGGCCTTGGTGGAAAAGGTCTCGGCACAGGCGGTAAAATCGCGGCTTTTGGCTGAAGGCATCACCTATGCACAGGTGCGTGGCGATGGCTTGCAAATTCATCTCAGCGGTACAGCGCCAAATGAAGCGCTGCGCTACCGGCTGATCAATCTTGTCGGCTCGGTGATCGAATCGTCGCGGATTCGCGATGCGATGGAGATCGCGCCGATCAAAGCCATCGAGGCGCCGCGCTATTCCATCGAGATGCTGCGCAATGATGATGGCATTCAGCTGATTGGCCTGCTGCCGCAGTTAGAGCAGGTGGCGCAGGTCACCAAGACCGCGCAAGCCCTCAGCCCCGATATTCCGCTGATGGATATGATCGAGACTGCCGATTACCCCGCGCCCAAAGGCTGGGATATCGCGCTGGGCTACGGCATGGAGGCCCTAAGCCTTTTGCCACGGTCAAAGATTTCGGTGGCCGCGGATGCCGTGGGGATCACCGCGATTGCAAGCTCGGAGGCCGAAAAACGCAGCTTCGAGGCAGAACTTTCGGCGCTCAAACCCAAGGCTTTGGCTGTAAGGATCGAGATTTCTGCGCCGCGTCCGGTGTTGACGCCCTTTACGCTGCGCTTTGTCAAAGATGCGCAGGGTGCGCGCTTTGACGCCTGTGCGGCCGACACCGATATGGCAAAGGCCAAGATTTTGGCAGCCGCAGGCGCTGCGGGGGCCGATCCGCGTTCGGATTGCACCATTGGTCTGGGCGTGCCGACGCCGCGCTGGGCCGAGGCGATTGCGTTGGGCATCAGCTCGGTGGCCAGCCTGTCAACCGCAACGCTGACCTTTTCGGATGCCGATGTCAGCCTGCTGGCCGGTGATGATGTCAGCCAAGACGATTTTGACCGCGTGGTTGGTGATCTGGAAAACGGCTTGCCGGATGTGTTTTCGCTGAAATCCACGCTCGAGAAAAAGGCCACCGCAGCGCCGCAGGGGCCTGCCGAATTTACTGCCATCCTCGCTGCCGAAACCCATCAGCTTGAGCTGCGCGGCCGGTTGACCGATGTGATGATGCGCGATGCGGTCGAAAGCTTTGCCAAGGCCGAGTTTGGCACCAAAAAGGTGCGGGTTGGCACGCGGCTTGACCCTGATTTGCCCGATGGCTGGCCGATCCGTGTGCTGGCGGGGCTGCAAGCGCTGTCAGAATTGGACAACGGCAGGCTGGTGGTGCGCGCCGATACCGTCGAGATCAGCGGCGTGACCGGATCGCAATCGGGCAAGGTGCGGATCTCGCAAATTTTGTCGGGTAAGCTTGGGCAGGGCAAGACCTTTAAGGTCTCTGTAAGCTATGACAAGACCTTGGATCCTTTGGCAGATTTGCCAACACCTGCGGAATGTTCGGCTGCGGCAGACGCGGTTTTGGCCAAGAAGCAGATCACCTTCACCCCCGGATCGGCCGAGATCGACGCAGGTGCGGGCGCGGTGCTGGATGATCTGGCTAAAGCGCTGAAGCGGTGCAGGGGTGTCAAGCTTGAGGTCGCAGGCTATACCGACGCGCAGGGTTCTGCCGAGGGCAATCGCGCCCTAAGCCAAGCTCGTGCCGAGCAGGTTATTTTGGCGCTGGAAGGTCGGCAGATGGACGTCGCGGGGCTGATGGCCAAGGGCTATGGCGCCGAAAACCCGATTGCAGATAATGGCACCGAAGCCGGACGCGAGGCCAATCGGCGGATCGAGTTTAACCTGATCGCCCCCCCCGCTCCGGTCGAGGCGGCGGTTATCGCGGCAGGCGATGGCTTGGCGGGCGATGGTAGTTTGGACGAGGCCGCGCCGATGGATGCGCCGATGGATGCAATTGACGCGGCCGCAGAAGACAGTGCCGCAGCAGATCCAGCAGAGCCCGAAGCGGCGCCGGATTTTTCGGCCGACACCAGCCCCTCGGTCGCCCCGACCAAAATGACCAAGCGCCCCAAAGCGCGTCCAAAAACGAACGGCTAGAAGGCAGACCCCTATGAACCGGACCGAATTCATCGTTGCAACCGCGATCATCTTGCTTTTGGCCTTTGCCGCGGGATGGTTTACCTATTGGTTGCTGCACCGCTTTACCCGTGTTGCGGGTGGCGATGTTGCCGAAATGGACAAGCTGGCGCAATCGCTGCACGAGGCCGAAGAGATGCGTGATCAGGCCTTGGTCTATCTGGAAAGCCGCGAGGCGGAGCTGACCAATCAAATCGCCCAGACCGAGGCCGAATTGCGCGCCGCCATGGAGGGCCTGCGCGATGCGCGACACGAGGCCGAAGAGATGCGCGCCTATATCGAGCGCATGCATGCCAACAGCTAGGCGCGTTTGGCAAGCGCAGGCGGGGGGCTGTCTGCCCCCCACGGCCTTCGGCCTCCCCCCGAGGATATTTTTAGACAGATGAAGGGGTTAGAGCCCCTTCAGGCAGGTGGTGAGCAGCGCTGAGTCTGGGTGTTGCAGGCCGTCGATGACGCTGAAGTGGTGCAGGCCTGGATCGACGGTCCAAGCGCAATCCCAGGATTCTGACAGGGTGCGGGCCTGCCACAGAAAGGCTGGGCGTTCATTGCCGCCGACCCAGATATGGGCGTCGCAGGCGCGGGCGTGATGCGCCGGGCTTTCGGCAAGGGCTTCTTCGGGGTCGAGCCAGAGGGTCTGGTTCATCTCGGTTTGCAGCAAGGGTTCCAGATCGGCGAGCGGCGAGATCGGCACCACGCGGGCGGTGCGGGGGTGGTGGTGATCAGCGCAGCCCATGCGCGCGGCCAGATGGCCGCCCGCCGAATGGCCGGTGATGACCAAGGGCCCTGCGACTTCGGCGGCAGCCACGGCGACAGCATTGGCGATTTCGGCGGTGATGTCGCGAATGCGGGCCTGAGGTGCCAGCGTGTAAGACGGCATCGCGCAGGCCCAGCCGCGCGCCAGCGCCCCTGCCGCCAGATGCGACCAGCTTTCCCGCCCCATCGCCAGCCAATAGCCGCCATGCACAAAGACCAAAAGGCCGCGCGGGGTGGATTGGGGCAAGAACAGATCCAAGGCTTGGCGTGGTTCTGGGCCATAAGGCAGGCCCAGCCGCGCGGATTTACCCAGGTTTGCGCGAAAGGCGGCGGCTTTTTGCGCCCAAAGATCCGGCAGCGCGTCAGAGCCCGGAATAAAGGCGCCATTGGCGTATTCGCGGTCCATATCCATCGCCATCTCTCCAGATTTTATCATAGTTTAAGTCCAGTCGCCCTTGGGGAACTGGACTTTCAGCCTCTCAGGATGCATTGCAGAGTCAACCGCGAAATGGGAGATCCAAATGCTCGATTCCGTCACCGATCTGCGTTCCATGTTGAAAGATCCTGCGCTGTTGCCGAACAAGGCATATATCGCGGGCGAATGGGTCGAGGCCGCCGATGGCGCGACCTTTGCTGTCACCAACCCCGCACGCGGCGATGTGATCGCGCATGTGCCCGATCTGACCCGCGCCGATGCGGCCCGCGCCATTGCCGCCGCTGATGTGGCGCGCCGCGACTGGGCTGCGCGCACCGGCAAGGAACGCGCGCAGGTGATGCGCAAGTGGTTTGATCTGTGCATGGCCGCGCAAGACGATCTGGCCGCCATCCTGACCGCCGAGATGGGCAAGCCTTTGGCCGAGGCCAAGGGCGAGGTCGCCTATGGCTCGGCCTATCTGGAATGGTTTGGCGAAGAGGCCAAGCGCACCTATGGTGAGATCATTCCCGGCCATATGCGCGACAAGCGGATTTCGGTGTTGAAGCAGCCGATCGGGGTTTGCGCCTCGATCACGCCTTGGAACTTTCCCAATGCGATGATCGCCCGCAAGGTGGCCCCCGCCTTGGCAGCAGGCTGCGGCTTTGTGGCCCGCCCTGCGGCCGAAACGCCGCTGTCGGCGATTGCGCTTGCGGTTCTGGCCGAGCGCGCCGGCGTGCCTGCGGGGGTGTTTTCGGTCATCACCTCAAGCCGCTCGTCCGAGATTGGCAAAGAGTTCTGCGAGAACAAGGCCATTCGCAAGCTGACCTTCACCGGATCCACCGAGGTGGGGCGGATTTTGCTGCGCCAAGCTGCGGATCAGGTGCTGAAATGCAGCATGGAGCTGGGCGGCAATGCGCCGTTTATCGTCTTTGATGACGCCGATCTGGATGCTGCCGTCGAAGGCGCGATGGTGTCGAAATTCCGCAACAATGGTCAGACCTGCGTTTGTGCCAACCGCATCTATGTGCAGGCCGGCGTCTATGATGCCTTTGCTGAAAAGCTGGCCTTGGCGGTGAAAAAGCTGTCGATTGGCGATGGTTTGGTGGCGGGCACCACGACGGGGCCGCTGATCAACCAAGACGCGGTTGAAAAGGTGGAAGAGCATATCGCAGATGTCTTGGCGGGGGGCGGCAAGATCGTCACCGGCGGCAAGCGTCACGCTTTGGGTGGCACCTTCTTTGAGCCAACCGTGGTGACGGGTGTGACGCCTGACATGATGGTGGCCAATGAAGAAACCTTTGGCCCGCTTGCGCCCTTGTTCAAGTTCGATACCGAAGCAGAGGTGATCGCGCGCGCCAATGACACGATCTTTGGCTTGGCGTCTTATTTCTATGCTCGCGACATCGGTCGAATCACCCGTGTGCAAGAGCAGCTGGAATACGGCATGGTCGGGGTGAACACCGGCCTGATCTCGAACGAGATGGCGCCTTTTGGCGGCGTCAAGCAATCGGGTCTGGGCCGCGAGGGCAGCCACCACGGCATCGACGACTATATGGAACTGAAATACGTCTGCCTGTCGATCTAAGATCGGCAAAGCGGCAAGGCATGAAAACGGCGGGGGAAACCCTGCCGTTTTTTATTATATATATATTTCAGTCGGTTAGATATTTGCTATCGCATAGCAGTCGCGCGATTTTGCCTAGCGTGGGGCTTTGGCGCTTTATCGGGTCATTCGCCAAGGGCAGTGCTCGCCTTTGGCCCAACCCCGAAAGGATGCGTCATGTTGCTAGGTTTCACCCCCAAATCTGTTTCCCTCAAGCAGGCCGTTGTGGCCGCTGTCACTGCACTTGCCATCGCCGTTCCGGCTGCCCCTGCCTTGGCTTGGGGCCAGCGTGAACGCGATACGCTAACGGGGGTTGCAGGCGCGCTATTGATCGAAAACGTGATCCGCAACAGCCGTCATACCCAAGCCCAAGCCGCGCAGCCGCAGTATGTGCCACAGCCGCAGCCGCGCTATGTCGAACCGCACTATCAGCCGCGCTATGTCGAGCCGCAATACCAACCGCGCCGTCGTCACTATGAGCAACGCGTTGTGGTTGCGCCTTCGATCTATGCCACACCTGCTGCTGATGCGTTTAAAAGCTATTCTTGGGCAGAGCGGCGGATGATCCAGCGCCGCCTTGCCGTCTTTGGTTACTACGATGGCGGGGTTGATGGTTCGTTCGGGCCGGGCACCTATTCGGCGATCACCGCCTATGCCAATGCACAAGGTCAGGGCCGCGCGCTGCGCGCCACCAATACCGCCTATGCGGTCTATGATGGGCTGATTTACTAAGCGCTGATATGCAACAGGCCTGAGATCGCCTCAGGCCTGTTGGTTGTGCGTTGGCGTGGGCGCTTAGGCTTCGATGGTTGCCATGGTTGCGCTGACGCCGCGGCCAATTTCGATGCGGCGCGGTTTCAGTGCCTCTGGCATTTCGCGCAGCAGATCAATATGCAGCATGCCGTGTTCGTGAACAGCCCCCGACACTCGCACATGGTCTGCCAAAGCAAAGCGGCGGTCAAAGGCACGGGTAGCAATGCCACGGTGCAGATAGGTCTTTGCGCTATCGTCAGGCGCCTTGCGGGCGCTGACATGGACGGCGTTTTCCTTGACCTCGACCGAAAGATCGTCGGGCGAAAAGCCTGCAACCGCGATCGAGATGCGATAGGCATCTTCGGCGGTTTTTTCGATGTTATAGGGGGGGTAGCTGGGCTGGGCCACATCGGCAGTCAGCGCGCGATCCATCAGATCGGCAATGCGGTCAAAGCCAACGGTGGCGCGATAAAGCGGGGCAAAATCCAAAGTACGCATAGCATCCTCTTTCAAGCGATGTCGGGCAGGCAGGGCCTGCGCCGTGGTGATGCCTTCCCTGATGGGCAAGGCGGGAAATCCTTGGGCCCATGATTGGCATCCCAAGACCTCTTTGATTTGGGAAGGCGCGGCAGCGGTTTCAAGCCCTGGCCCAGAGCTAGGGTGTCAGGAATTTCGCGCCGCTGGCCTTGCCGCCCGAAAGCGTGCTGATGTGCTTGCCCACTGTCAGGTTTGGCGGGCTCTGCTTGGCCAATTCTGCCCGCAGACTTTGGAGTGGTCTTTGCAACACGGCCCCCAGCGCCACCTTTTTCCCCTTGGCCTCGGCCTTGGCGGAAATCACCGAAACGATCACTGCGGCGCCGTTTTGCATCGCAAAAACCGGTGCGCCTGAAGAGCCATAGTCGATGTCGCAAGACATCACCAAGACCGTGGTCGAGGCGTCGATCACATGGCAAAGCTCTTGCAGCGAGGGCACCTCTGCTCGATTTTGCGCGTAAGAGACCACCCCTACCTCGGCGCCGATGCCGGTGGTGTCCGCCGTGGCAAAGGCTGTGATCGAGGGTTGGCGGATCGGCTGATCCAGTTGGATCAGGGCAATGTCATTGCCGACACGGTCCAGATCCGAGGCATGATCGGGCCGGTAATCTGGATGTGTCACCGCGATGGCGGCCCTTCGATAGGCCTCGGCACGACCATTGCGCAGGCCGGCCAGAAACTGGATATCCTTTGGAGCAACCTTTTCGCCGGTGTTCTTGTCGTAAAGGCAATGCGCGGCCGTCAGCACCAGATCAGGCGCAATCAGCGCCCCCGAGCAAAAGCCATGCCTGCCAAGATCCAACCGCCCTACCGCGTTCCACCCCTTTGACTGATCCGCGGTTTGCAAGCCTATCAAAGGCGCCTCCCGCGTAAGGGCGGCTGCGGCAAGCCAAGGCAAAACCAGCGTTAAAATCAAGCCAAGTCGCATCGTCCCTCCCCGCGATGGCGCAAGGCTAGGCCAGAACTACGGCTGATTTATGGCATCCAAGCCGCGCGGGCGTGGCCCGCCTGTGGCCCAATCCAACAGCTCGACCGTATGCACCACCGGCACGCCCGTGGCCGATCCGATCTGCATCATACAGCCGATATTGCCCGCCGAGATGATATCGGGCTTCTTGGCTTCCAGCGTTTGCACCTTGCGCGCCTTCAGCTGCGCCGAAATCTCGGGCTGGAGCAGGTTATAGGTGCCCGCCGATCCGCAGCACAGATGGCTGTCGGCAGGTTCCACCACGGTGAATCCCACCCGTTTCAGCAAATCTTTCGGCGCGGTCTTGATCTGCTGACCGTGCTGAAGGCTACAGGCGGCATGATAGGCCACCCGCAAGCCCTTTGGCGCGCCCTCAGGCAGCCCCAGCTTCACCAACAGCTCCGAGATATCCATCGTCAGCGCCGAAACCGCCGCCGCGTCGTCCGAGCCGATCATATGGCCGTAATCCTTGACCGTGGTGCCGCAGCCCGAGGTATTGATCACAATCGCATCCAGACCCGCACCGCGCTTTTCCGCCATAAAGGCCGCGATATTGCCTTGGGCCGAGGCATGGCTTTCCGCCTCGCGCCCCATGTGATGCGTCAGCGCCCCGCAGCAGCCCATGCCCTGCGGCACCACCACCTCGCAGCCAAGCCGCCGCAGCAGCCGAATGGTGGCATCATTGATATCGGTGTTCAGCGCCTTTTGCGCACAGCCCGTCATCAGCGCTACCCGCATCCGCTGCGGTGCGGTCGGGGCAAAGCTTTGCGGATCATCATTGCGGCTGACCGGCGGAATGGTCTTGGGAGCCATCGCCAGCATCGCCCGCAGCCGCGCATCCGGGATCAGCCCGGCAAAGGGCCGCCCCAGCTTGGCCGCAAACAAGGCCAGCCGAAACCGCGTCGGATGCGGGATCACCTTGGCCAAAACCCAGCGCAGGGCCCGGTCCGACAAGGGCCGCTTGTAGGTCTTTTCGACATAGACGCGCGCCTGATCAATCAGATGCATGTAATCGACGCCACTGGGGCAGGTGGTGGTGCAGGCAAGACAAGACAGACAGCGGTCAATATGCTTGACGGTCTTCTCATCGGCAGGTCGGCCGGTCTCCAGCATTTCCTTGATCAGATAGATCCGGCCGCGCGGGCTGTCCAACTCATCGCCCAAGACCTGATAGGTCGGGCAAGTCGCGGTGCAAAAGCCGCAATGCACACAAGAGCGCAAAATGCTATTGGCCTCTGCCAAGGCAGGGTCTTGCAATTGCTCGGCAGTGAAATTGGTTTGCATCAGCCCATGATCCCCTGGTTGAAAACCCCGCGCGGGTCAAATTGCGCCCGCAAGGCGCGGCTTAGGGCGGCGATCCCTGCGGCTTCAGGCTGAAAGCTTGGCGTGCTTTGACCCGGCAGGCTCCGCAGCAAAGTGGCACTGCCCAAACCCGCCACAGCCGCGCGCACTGGCGCGCTGCCTGCGGGATCCAACAGCCAGATCAAACCGCCACCCCAATCGCAAATCGCCTCCAAGCCCAAAGCGGCGATGATCCCCGCGGCCTCGGTGGGCTTGACCGCCAGCCGCCAAACCGCGCCATCGCGGGCGGCAAAAGGTGTGACATCGCGCACCGCCGACCAATCGCCCGCCGCTTCCTGCCAATCGCCCAACAGCCCGCGCAACTGGGTGGCACGATAGGCCACAGACCCCGCCATGCCCTCAATCCGGATCATCGCGCGCCCCGCCATCCAGGCCGCCCCCGAGATGTCATAGGGCGAGCCCAACGCCTTGCGCAAATCGGCCAAACCCTCGGTAATACCGCGTTCCGCCACCAACGTCAGCTGCGCCTCAGGCACTGCTTGCACCTTGAACGCCAACTCGCTGATCACGCCAAGGCTGCCATGGCTGCCCGCCATCAGCTTAACCAGATCATAGCCGGTGACGTTTTTCATCACCCGCCCACCATTCTTGATGATCTGCCCCGCGCCATCGACAAACCGCACCCCCAAAAGCGCATCGCGACAAGCGCCCACCTGCAACCGCCGCGGCCCCGAGGCATTCACCGCCACCACGCCGCCAAGCGTCGATGCCCCCTCGCGCCGCAACAGCCCGCGCATATCAGGCACCTCAAAGGCCAAGCGCTGCCGCTCGCCCGCCAGCACTGCCTCGATCTCAGTCAAAGGCGTGCCCGCCCGCGCCACAAGCGTCAAAGCCCCTGGTTCATAAAGCTCAACCCCGCTCAGCCCCGAGGTCTGCAAAACCTCGCCAACCGCCGCGCCAATCGTCCGGGTGCCGCCGCCCTGCACAACCAAGGCCTTCGACCCAAGGATCGCTTCGCTCAACTCCGCTTCCGTCGCAGGGCGCATCGGCAACCCCTTTCATCTGTCTAAAAATATCCTCGGGGTCCGGGGCAGACAGCCCCGGGGTCTCATCCAGCGCGCCGGCTTGCGGTGACATCCAAAGGAAACACCTTGGCCGGGTTCAACAGCCACTTGGGGTCAAACACATCCTTGACCCGCAGCTGCGCTTCCAGATCTTGCGGCGCAAATTGCACCTTCATCAGATCGCGCTTCTCGATGCCCACGCCGTGCTCGCCGGTCAAACAGCCGCCCACCTCGACACAAAGCTTCAAGACCTCGGCGCCAAAGGCCTCGCAAAGCTCCAGATCACCGGGCTTATTCGCATCATACAAGATCAGCGGGTGCATATTGCCGTCGCCGGCATGAAACACATTGCCGACATCCAGACCAAATTGCACACTCATCTCGCCAATCCGGCGCAGCACATAGGGCAGCGAGGTCACCGGAATCGTGCCATCCAGACACATATAGTCATTGATCTGCCCCATCGCGCCAAAGGCCGATTTGCGGCCCAGCCAGATCCGCTTGGCCTGATCTTCGTCTTCGGCCTCGCGGAATTCCACCGGGTTATGGGTCAGCGCAATGGTCTTGATCCGCGCCAATTGCTCGGCAATCTCGGCCTGCGATCCCTCGACCTCGATGATCAACAGCGCCTCGCAATCAGGGTATCCGGCCTTGGCAAAGGCTTCGGTGGCGCGGATGCAGGGGCGGTCCATGAATTCAATCGCCACCGGCAGAATGCCGGCTTTGATGATGTCAGACACACAAGCCCCCGCCACTTCGTTGCTGTCAAATCCCACCAAGACCGGTCGCGCGCCTTCGGGCTTTGGCAAGATCCGCAGCGTGGCCTCGGTCACCACACCCAGTTGCCCTTCAGAGCCACAGACCACGCCCAACAGATCCAGCCCGCCTGCATCCATCCAAGGCCCGCCAAGCTCGACCACCTCGCCGGTCATCAGAACCATCGTCACCCCCAACAGATTGTTGGTGGTCACCCCGTATTTCAAACAATGCGCCCCGCCCGAATTCATCGCGATATTGCCGGCAATGGCGCAGGCCAACTGGCTGGAAGGATCGGGCGCATAAAAGAACCCATCGCTTTCAACCGCGCCGGTCACCGACAGATTGGTGCGCCCCGATTGCACGCGGATAAAGCGGTTGTCGTAGTCGGTTTCCAGAACGCCATTCATCCGACCCACGCCCAAGATCACGCAATCCGCCGTCGGCAGCGCGCCGCCTGCCAAACTGGTGCCCGAGCCGCGCGGCACCACCGGCACGCCTTCTTCGTGGCAGATGCGCAAGACCGCTGCCACCTCTTCGGTCGATCGCGGCAAGACCGCTGCCAGCGGCGCGCAGCGGTAAGCGCTCAGGGCATCGCATTCATAGGCCCGCGTCTCGGCCGGATCGGTGATCAGCGCATCGGCAGGCAAAACAGCCGCAAGCCGCGCATAAATCGCAGCCTTACGCGCCAGAATTGTGGCGTTTGGAATGGGCATCTGCATGGCGGCCTCCTCTTTGGTAAGAAAATATAACCAATTTCTGCGATCAAGCAAGCCATTCTTCCTCTTTCGCTGATCTGCCGGAGGCACTAGCATAAGAAAATGGAACATATGTTACTTTTTGCCGGCTTTGGCGCCTTGGATCAGATCGCTTTGGCGGTGGTTTTGCTGTCGTGGTTTTCGATCGGCTGGTTTATCGAGCATCCCCCCGCAGGCCGCCCCTCGGTCAGCCTGTTGATGCAGGCCTACCGGCGCGAATGGATGCAGCAGTTTCTCACGCGGCAGCCTCGGATTTTTGACGCCTCGATGATCGACAGTCTGCGACAAAGTACGGCGTTTTTCGCCTCGGCATCGATGATTGCGATTGGGGGAGCGATTGCAATGATCGGTAATCCGGCAGCGGTGCGCGGCGTTGCAGCGGATCTGACACTGTCGACCGAAAGTCTTGCCATCGAGTTGCGGGTGCTGTTGGTGGTGGGGTTCTTGGCCAATGCGCTGTTAAAGTTCATCTGGTCGCATCGGCTGTTTGGCTATTGCTCGATCATGATGGCGGCGGTGCCAAATGATCCCGCAGATCCGATGGCCGCGCCGCGTGCAGCACAAGCGGCCGAGCTGAACATCACCGCCGCCAAAAGCTTTAACCGCGGCCTGCGCTCGATCTATTTTGCTTTGGGATCCTTGGCTTGGCTTTTGGGCGGCTATGCTTTGATCGCGGCGTCCTTGCTGACGGCTGCGGTGTTGTTTCGCCGCGAATTTGCCTCGACCTCGCGGCAGATCATGCTGCAGTCCGCCTAAAGCCGCGCCCCTCGCGCAGCCAAGCCGCCAGCGACAACAGCGCCACCAACAACAGCATCAGCCAGCTTGGCAGCAGCGGGCTGACCTTAAGATCTTGGGTGACATAGGCGGCGCGCGGGGTCAGCCCGATCCAGCCGCGCCCTGCGGCTGGCCTGCCTTCGCGCACCATGCGCAGGCTGGGAACCCCGTCTTGCAGCCGCAACAGGCCACCTTGCAAGGGCGCCACACTTGGGGCCAGCAGATCCGCAGTTGCCAAGGTTTGCTCGAATTCTTTGGGTGCTGCGGGCCCGACCGCAACCACCCGCACCAGATCGCCCTGTTGCAGCCGGTAAAGCCCCAGCTCGGGGGCCTGCCAAGTCAGCACGAAACGGCCTGCGCTGGTTTGTGGCATTGGCAGGCTGATCTTTGCGCCGCTGGGGGCGGTGATCGCCAGATCGCCCAAAGGCTTGTCGGAAATCGAGTGGCGCGTGATCGTCAGCACATCGCCCTTGGCGGTGGCGGTCAGCGATTCTTCTTCCAGTTCGGGTTCTTTCAGCATCCAATGCGCCAGCCTGCGCAGCAGTTCCAACTGCGGCCCGCCGCCTTCAAAGCCGCGCCCCCAAAGCCAGGCTTGATCCGAGGCCAGCACCGCAATGCGGCCTTGATCGACGCGGTCAAGGATCAACAGCGGCTTATCTTCTGCCCCCGACATCACCACTTGTCCGCGCAGTGGGATCACCTCGGTCTGGCGGAACCAGCGGCCCCAGCCGTCTTTGGGGGCCAGCGCCTCTAGGCCTTGGGTGACGGGATGACGCTTGCCAAGCTCGGTCAGTTTTGGGCGAAAGCCCTGTTCGATCACCTTGGCGGTGGGTTCGGCGGGCAAAATCTGAGCCAGAGGCGAGCGCCAAAGGCTATCGACCGCGCCATATTCCGGCCCCGCTGCCACCAGCACCGTGCCGCCACCTTTGACGTAATCGACCACATTTTGCAGATATTGCATCGGAAGAATGCCGCGCATCGAATAGCGGTCAAAGATGATCAGATCAAAATCCTTGATCTTTTCCACAAACAGCTCGCGGGTGGGAAAGGCGATCAGCGACAGCTCGTCGGTGGGCACGCCGTCTTGTTTTTCGGGCGGGCGCAGGATGGTGAAATGCACCAGATCGACCGAAGGATCCGATTTCAGCAGGTTACGCCAGACCCTCTCGCCGGTATGCGGCTCGCCCGAGACCAACAGCACCCGCAGACGGTCGCGCACGCCGTTGATCTGCACCACAGCCGCATTGTTGCGGTCGGTCAACTCGCCCGCTTGGGCGGCCACCGAAAACTGCAACACGTTCATCCCCGCATGCGGCAGCCGCAACGGCAGCTCCAGATCGGTATTGGTCGCGATGGTGAATTCCAGCGGCGCTTGATCGTCGAGGCTGATTTTCAGCACGACCTGACGGCCCAAGGCGGCAGGCACAGCGCCTTCGTCCTGCACCCGCAGCTTCAGCGTGACATCCTCGCCCATGATGGCAAAGGCGGGGGCTTCGGTGATGATCAGGCGGCGGTCCCAATCGGCAGTCGTTCCTGTCAGCAGCACATGCAGCGGTGCAGGCAGCGCGGGTGTCAGGCCAAGGTCGTGGACTTGGCCGTCGGTGACAAGGATCGCGCCAGAGATGCGGGCGCGGGGTTCTTCGGCAATCGCTTGCGCCAAGGCGGTCATCGCCAAAGTGCCCGCATTGTCCGGCCCGTCGCCAAAGCGGATCACCCGCAGGTCGGTATTGCCCAAGGCTGCAACCTGCGCCGAAATCCGTGCCACGGCCTCGGCGCTTTGCGCGGGCCTTGCGGCAAGACCTTGGCTTGCGCTTTCATCCACCAGCAAAAGCACGATGTCGTTCAAAGGCTTGCGGTCTTCGATCTGTAGCGAGGGATTGGCCAGCCCCAGCGCCAGCACCGCAAACGCCAGTGCGCGAAACGGCCAGCCGCGCAGGCCCTTCCACAGCGCAAAGCCAAGCAGGGCCATGGCAAGCGCCATGAGGCCCCAGATCAGCCGCAGATCAACCAGCGGCGCAAACACCAGGCTTTCGGTCATTGGCCAAGCCTTTCCAGCAGCGCAGGCACATGCACCTGATCGGATTTGTAATTGCCGGTCAGCACATGCATGATCACATTGATGCCAAAGCGAAAGGCGATTTCGCGCTGCCGCTCGCCCGCATAACCGCGCCCCACGGGAAACTGCGCCACGCCGTTTTCATCCACCGCCCAAGCCGCCGCCCAATCGCCGCCGCCTATGATCACTGGCGTGACGCCATCGTTCAGATTGCGAAACGGCATGCCATCGGTCTGTTCGGCACCCGGGGGGGCTGCCTCGACCCAAAGCGGGCTGCCGGCATAGCGGCCGGGGAAGTCTTGCAGCAGATAAAAGCTGCGGGTCAGCACGTGGTCTTTCGGGATCGGTTCCAGCGGCGGAATATCCAAGCCCGAGGCGATCAGTTGCAGCATCTGGCCTTCGGGCGTGCTGCCGCCAAGCCCTGAAAGATCACCATCGCGGGTGTCAAACAGGATCATGCCGCCGGTGCGCAGAAATTTGTTCAGCTTGGCATAGGCGGTCAGCGAGGGCAGGGCCTGCCCGGCGGTCATCGGCCAATACAAAAAGGGAAAGACCTCGAGATCGTCGCGCTCTAGGTCAACCGCCATCGGTGCTTCGGGCTCGATGCTGGTGCGACCCCAAAGCTGATCGCCCAAGCCCATCAGCCCCGCCGCCGAGATGGCGTCTTGGCCCGCATCGCCGGTTTGCACATAGGCCAGCACCACGCCGCGCGTCGCCTCGATCGCGCGGGCGTCGGCCGCCGCATCGGCGCGGGCATGTTGCGGGCTGGCCAGCATTGCGAGCGTCAGCACCGCCGCAAGCCCCAGCCGCCCCGAAACCCAAAGTGCGGCCAGCACATCCAGCGCCAGAAACAGCAGCGCTGCGGTCAAAAGCGCGCCTTTCAAGGCTTGCGGTGTCGCCTGCTCGATGCCTTCGATCACGGTGCCCACAGGCCAAGTGGCGGGTGCAATCTGGGTTTGCGCGCCAATCACATTCAGCGCCACTTTGCGCGCGCCGCCGGCATATAGTCCGGGCGGCAGGGCGGCACTTGGGCCGTTTTGCAGCGCGCGCGCCAGATCGGTCCCTGCGACCCCCGCCACGGCTGCGGCAGGGCCGTCTTGGCCAAAGCCATCCAACACGCGGTCGGGCACCCAAGTCTGCCCTGCCAGATCTTGCGTCAGCGGCGCCGCCGCACGGATCGACACCGCAAGCCGTTCCAACATCTGCACAAATAGCCCTGAAAGCGGCAGGTTCGACCATTCTGCATTCGCGGTGACATGCACCAAGACCACACTGCCCGCGCCAATTGCCTTGCGGGTGACAAGCGGGGTGCCATCGGCCAGTGCGGCGATGGTGCGGGCACTAAGATCGGGGTCGGGCTGGGCCAAGACCTGCTGGCTGACCGTCACATCGGCGGGCAAGGGCAGGCCGTGAAAGGGGCTGTCTTCGGCAAAGGCGGCCAGCGTTTTCGGCTCGCCCCAGCTCATCGCGCCGCCAACCTGCTGGCCGCCTTGGCGCAGGCGCACCGGCATCAGCGGGTCTTCGCTGGCACGCGACAGATCCGAAGCCGCAAGCCTTGGCCCGGCAAAGCGCAGCAACAGCCCGCCCTTATCGGCCCAAGCCAGCAGCGCCTCGGTCTCGGGTGGGCTGATCTGGGCGACATCGGCCAGCACGATCACATCGGGATTGGCCGCAATCACATCGCCCAGACCGCCTTCGATCAGATCGGCCACAGGCGCCAGCGCTTGGCGCAGATAAAACGTTGGTTGCAGCAGTTGCAGCCCCTCACGGTCGGCCGAAGCCGCGATCAGCGCGATCTTGCGCCGCTTTAGACTGTCATCGGTCAGCGAAACCGCCCCCGCCGTGCGCTGGCCCAAAAGCGAGAATCGCGTGATGCGGTTGCGCAGCTCGGGTGGCAGGGTCAGCGTGGTTTGCGCCTCGCTCGCGCCTGCGGCAAAGCTAAGGGTGGCGCGCGCCAGCTCGCGGTCGATGCCCGCAGGGTCAGGGCCGCGCGCGATGACGTCAAGCGTGGTTTGCGCAACGGCGGGGCTGCGCGCGGCGCTAAGTTCGATCGCGCCGCTGTCAAATCCCGCGGGGCGCAGCGCAAAGATCGGGCGGGGCGAGACAAAGACCGTCAGCGCGCCCTTGGCCGATAGCGCCGCCGTCAGCGCCGCGCGGTCTGGGTGCGCCAGACCGTCGCTAAGCCAATAGCTGTCAAAGCCCTGCGCGGGCAGCAGCGCGGCCCACGCCTGCATCTGATCGGGCGCATAGGCCCGCGGTGTCATCGCGGCCAAGCGGCCTGTCCAGCTGTCGGCGGGTTGAAAGTCGATTTGCTGCGGCGCATCGGTCAGTTGCACAAGGGCGGTGGGGCGGCCCATGCGGCCTGCCTCGGCCAGCAAGCCTTGGGCCTTTTCCATCTGGCGCGGCCAGTCGCGGGCATCGGCCCAGCCGCCATCAAGCATAATCAGCAAAGGCCCCGTGCCCAGCGCGCGGCTGGCAGGGTTCAGCACAGGCCCTGCAAAACCGATGATCGCCGCAGCCACGGCCAAGGCGCGCAGCAGCAAAAGCCACCACGGGGTTTTATCGGCCTGCACGTCCTGATCGGCCAAACCCAACATCAGGGCGACGGCAGGAAAGCGGCGGCGGATCGGCGCGGGCGGAATTGCGCGCAGCAAAAGCCACAGAATCGGCAGCGCCAGCAGGCCCCACAACAGGGCGGGAAAGGCAAAGCCAACGGCAGGGATCATACCCGAGCCTCCAAGGCGCGATAGGCCCAAAGCAAGGCCGCTTGCGCCGGTGCGCCGGTGTGGTGGCACTGATAATGCCAGCCCGTCACCGCCGCCAAACGGGTCAGCGCGTCTTTGCGCTCAGCCAAGCGCGCCAGATACCGCGCCCGCAGATCACCCGCGCTTTGGGTTTCATGCCGCAGCGCGCCCTGCATAGATTCAAAAATCGTGCGGCCTTGAAAGGGGAAATCTTCTTCGGCGGGATCAAGCACTTGCAGCAGCACGCCGCGAATGCCGCGATCTGCGGCAGTGATCATCGCCTGTTCCGTCAGATCCAGATTGCCCAGAAAATCCGACAAAAACACCGCCCGCCCATGCGCCGCCATGCCGGTGACATCGGGCGCGCCATAGTCTTGGCTGTCTTCGGTCTGCAACCCGTTCAGCAGGGCAAATATCTGCGCGCGTCCGGGTTTTGGCACCATGCCAGACAGCCCCACCCTTTCGCCGCCGCGCAGCAACAGCACCGCAAGCGCCAGCCCCAGCACGCGGGCGCGGTCGGCCTTGGAGCCGCGCGCAGGGTCACCGCTAAAGCGCATCGCAGTTGCGCTGTCGATCCACAGGCTGACCGATTGCGCCACCTGCCATTCGCGTTCGCGCACAAAATGCGCGTCAGACCGGGCTGATCGTCGCCAATCCATCGCACGCGCCGGATCACCGGCATGGGCGGGGCGGTATTGCCAAAACTCATCGCCCTGACCAGCCCGCCGTCTGCCATGTTCGCCCAAAAGCACGGTTGCCGCCAAATGCTCGGCCTCTGCCAGCAGGGCTGGCAGCGATTGGCCAAGCGTTTCGGCCTGCGCGCGAAGGCTGGCGGTCTGGCTCACGCGGCAGCCTCAAGTCGCAGTGTGCGCGCCACCGTGCGCTCAATCAGGCCTGCAAGCGTCTCGCCCCTTGCGCGGGCGGCAAAAGACAGCGCCATGCGGTGTTCCAGCACCGGATGCGCCATCGCCGCGACATCGGCAATCGAAGGCACCAGCCGCCCATCCAGCAAGGCCCGCGCCCGCACCGTCAGCATCAGCGCTTGCGCCGCACGCGGTCCCGGCCCCCAAGCCAGAGTGCCCGCCAGATCGGCGCCTTCGGGCTCGGCGGGGCGGCAGGCGCGCACCAGATCCAAGATCGCCTCGACCACAGCCTCGCCCACGGGCATGCGGCGCAGCAGGGCTTGGGCCGCGATCAGATCCTCGGCGCTAAAGACTTGATGGGCTGCGTCCTGATTGGCCCCTGTGGTGGCAAGCAAGATGTCACGCTCATGCGCGCGGGTGGGATAGGCCACGTTCACTTGCAGCAAAAAGCGGTCAAGCTGGGCCTCGGGCAGCGGATAGGTGCCTTCTTGTTCAATCGGGTTTTGCGTCGCCAAAACGTGGAAGGGGCGGCCCAGCGGGCGCTGTTGGCCTGCAATCGTCACCTCGCGTTCCTGCATTGCCTGCAAAAGTGCCGATTGGGTGCGCGGCGAGGCGCGGTTGATCTCATCTGCCATCAGCAATTGGCAAAACACCGGACCTTGCAAAAACCGAAAGGCGCGGCTGCCATCTGCGGCGGTTTCCAGCACTTCGGACCCCAGAATATCGGCCGGCATCAGATCGGGGGTGAACTGAATGCGATTGCCGTGCAGCCCCATCACGGTGGACAGTGTCTCGACCAGCAGCGTCTTGCCCAAACCGGGCAGGCCCACCAACAAAGCATGCCCGCCACAAAGCATTGCCGCCAAGACCTGATCGACCACGCGGTCTTGGCCGATAAACTTTTGGTTGATAGAGGCCTTTGCCGCGCCCAAACGCGCGCCAAGCGCTTCAATCTCGGCGACAAGCTGGGTAGGATCGGCCATGACATTCCTCCGGAAGTGGGTATATGCTTCTATATGAGCCAATCTAGGCCTTGGGTACAAATGACAAACAGCAAAACGGCACAAATGATTGTGAAACCCTTGGCCGAAGGGCTGGATGCGGTGCGTGCCGCTGCCAAAAAGGGCTTGCCGCCGGTGCATTTGTGGCATCCGCCGTTTTGCGGCGACATTGATATGCGCATTGCGCGCGATGGCACATGGTTTCACGAAGGCTCGCCGATCGGGCGCATGCCTTTGGTTAAGCTGTTCTCTTCGATTCTGCGGCTGGAGGAGGGCAAGTATTTCCTTGTCACCCCGGTCGAAAAGGTCGGCATCGTGGTGGATGACGCGCCCATGCTGGCGATTGACTTCGAGGTTGAGGACACAGGCACGGCGCAGGTCTTGCGGTTTTTCACCAAGACCGAAGACGAGGTGGTGGCCAATGCCGAAAACCCGATCCGCGTGGCGCGCGACGCAGCCACCGGCGAGCCTGCGCCTTATGTGCATGTGCGCGCTGGGCTCGAGGCGCTGATCGACCGCAAATCGTTTTACCGCTTGGTTGATCTGGGGGTGCATCATGCGGTGGCGGGGCAAGATTGGTTTGGTTTGTGGTCGGGGGGGAGTTTCTTTCCGATCATTCCTTCGCTAGAACTCGCCTGATGTTGAAATATTGTGCCAATTTGACCATGCTTTTTACCGAGGTCGCGACGCTGGATCGCGCAGGCCTTGCCGCGCAAGCTGGCTTTGATGGCGCAGAGGTTTTGTTTCCCTATGAACACACCGCCGCCGAATGGGAGGCTGCGTTAAACGGGCTGCCCTTGGCGCTGATCAACACCCCGCCCGGCAATTGGGCGGCAGGGGATCGGGGTTTTGCCGCGGTCACAGGGCAAGAGACCCGCTTTCGCGACGGATTTCTGCGCGCGGCAGCGCTTGCCACCCGGCTTGGGGCGCAGCGGGTGCATGTGATGGCCGGTGTCGCCAAAGGCCCGCAAGACGAACAAACCTATGTCGAAAATCTGGCTTGGGCCGCCGATCAGGCCCCCGATCTGGGCCTGACCATCGAGCCGATCAACCCCGACGACATGCCCGGCTATTTCCTGAATGATTTCGATCAGGCGGGACGGATTGTCGATGATCTGGCGCGGCCAAATCTGGGCATGCAGTTTGATCTGTGGCACGCCGCGCGCATTCATGGCGATGCGGCCCAAGTCTGGGCGCGCCACCGCGACCGCGTGCGCCACATTCAGATCGCAGGCTTTCCCAGCCGCAATGAACCCGGCGGCGGCGGCTTTGATCTGACCGGGCTTTGCGCCGATCTGGAAAGCCGCGACTACCAAGGCTGGATCGCCGCAGAATACCGCCCCGCGCGCGCCACCGTGCATGGCTTGGGCTGGCTGGCTGCCCTTAAAAGCCGTGCAAAGCTGATTGGCGCCTAAGGCTTCGCTGCCGAAACTTTGCCGCAGCCTCACCTCGGGCCTTGTCGCCCCACCTGTGCAGCGGTTAGACTGTGCGCAAGCCAATTCAAGGAAGCCACCGATGACCCGCAACGCGCCTGAAACCATCTCTGTCACCAAATGGAAAGTCGCCTGCGACGGTGGCGACGCGGCTTTGGGGCATCCTCGGGTCTGGCTGACCATTCCGGCTGACACCGGCTTTGTCGAATGCGGCTATTGTGATCGCCGCTACGAGATCGACCGCGCGCATGCGCATGACGATCACTGAAATCAGCCGAAATCTTGCCGGTTTGACGGCAGCGTAACGCAGCTTTGGCTTGCCGTGATTTGCGTAGCCTTGTCAGTAATCGGCGGCGCAAAGGCTGGCCCAGCGCCTCGGAACATGGCAAACACCTCTTAAGTGAACATGGAGGCGAGCATGAGCGAGACGTTTGGCAAAGGTCATCATCTGCATTTGATTGACGGCTCGGCTTTTATTTTTAGGGCCTATCACGCGCTACCGCCGTTGACGCGCAAATCGGATGGCATGCCGGTGGGGGCTGTGGCGGGGTTTTGTAACCTGCTTTGGGGCGAGCTGACCGCCAGCCGCAAAGAGGTCGCCGCCACCCATATTGCGGTGATTTTCGATGCGGGATCAAAAACCTTTCGCAACGATATCTACCCTTTGTATAAGGCCAACCGCCCCGAACTGCCCGAAGATCTGCGGCCACAGTTTGTCTTTACCCGCGAGGCCACCCGCGCCTTTAACGTCACCTGCATCGAGGTCGAAGGCTATGAGGCCGATGACATCATCGCAGCCCTTGCCCGTCGCGCGGTCGAGGCTGGCGGCACGGCGACGATCATCTCCTCAGACAAGGATCTGATGCAGCTGGTGGGGCCGGGGGTTGATATGCTGGACCCGATGAAGAACAAGCGTATCGGGCCGGATGAGGTGTTCGAGAAATTTGGCGTCGCACCCAATCGGGTTGTCGATGTGCAGGCCTTGGCGGGCGATTCGGTTGACAACGTGCCGGGCGCGCCGGGCATCGGCATCAAGACCGCAGCCCTGCTGATTCAGGAATACGGCGATCTGGAAACGCTGCTGACGCGGGCGGGCGAGATCAAACAGCCCAAACGCCGCGAGGCTTTGCAAAACAACGCCGATCTGATCCGCATTTCGCGCCGCTTGGTGGCGCTGGACGCGGATATGCCGCTCGAGGCCGATTTGGCGGCGATGGCGCTGCGCGAGCCTGACCCCGAGGTGGTGCTTGGCTTTCTGAACGCGATGGAGTTTCGCACCCTGACCCGCCGTGTGGCCGAAAAGCTGAAGGTCGAGCCACCCGCGCTGGCCGAAGGCGCTGGCATGCATGTGGCGGGCGCGCATGACGCGCCGCAAGCCGCACAAGTGGCCTTTGATGTGGCCGGATACGAGCGCGTCTCGACCATGGCGCAGCTGCACGACTGGGTGGCGCGGATCAACGCGCTGGGCTTTGTGGCGGTGGATACCGAAACCACGTCGCTGGATGAGATGAAGGCCGATCTGGTCGGCATCTCGCTTTCGGTCGAGGCCGGCAAGGCCTGCTATATTCCGCTGGGCCATACCTCGGGCGGCGGCGATCTGTTTGGCGCTTCGGTTCTGGTCGAAGGTCAGCTGGATCTGGCCGAGGTTTTGGCAGCCCTCAAGGGGGTGTTGGAAGACCCTGCGGTGCTGAAAATCGGCCAGAACATGAAATACGACTGGAAGATTTTCGCAAGATACGGCCTGCGGGTCGGCCCCTTTGACGACACCATGTTGATGTCTTCGGCGATGCAGGCGGGGCTGAACGGCCACGGCATGGACGCTTTGTCCGAGAAATATCTGGGCCATTCGCCCATTCCGATCAAAGACTTGATCGGATCGGGCAAATCGGCGGTGACCTTTGACAAGGTCGATATCGACACTGCGGTGCGCTATGCCGCTGAAGATGCCGATGTGACGCTGCGGCTGTGGCAGCTGTTCAAACCGCAGCTGCACCGCGCGCAGGTGACCACGGTTTACGAGACCCTAGAGCGTCCGCTTGTCACGGTTCTGGCCGAAATGGAGATGGCAGGCGTGCAGGTTGACCGCGACACCCTAAGCCGGATGTCGAACGCCTTTGCGCAGAAAATGGCGGGGCTTGAGGCCGAGATTCAAGAGGCCGCAGGCCAGCCGTTTAACGTAGGCTCGCCCAAACAGCTGGGCGAGATCTTGTTTGACAAACTGGGCCTGCCGGGGGGCGAAAAGGGCAAAACCGGCGCCTATGCCACGGGTGCGGATATTCTGGAAGATCTGGCCACCGAACATAAGCTGCCCGGTCTGGTGCTGGATTGGCGGCAATTGGCCAAGCTGAAATCCACCTATACCGACGCGCTGCAAGACCATATCAACCGCGACACGGGCCGGGTGCACACCAGCTATTCGATCACCGGTGCTGTCACCGGGCGGCTGTCGTCAACCGACCCCAACTTGCAAAACATCCCGATCCGCACCGAAGAAGGCCGCCGCATCCGCGAGGCATTTGTCGCCCCCAAGGGCAAGGTTCTGGTCTCGCTTGACTATAGCCAGATCGAGCTGCGGATCTTGGCGCATATGGCCGATATTCCCAGCCTACAGCAGGCCTTTAAAGACGGCATCGACATTCACGCCGCCACCGCAAGCGAGATGTTTGGCGTGCCCCTGTCCGAGATGACCTCGGAAGTGCGCCGGCGCGCCAAGGCGATCAACTTTGGCGTGATCTATGGCATTTCCGGCTTTGGTCTGGCGCGCAACCTGCGGATTCCGCGGGCCGAGGCGCAGGGCTTTATCGACCGCTATTTCGAACGCTATCCCGGGATCAAGGAATATATGGCCGAAACCGTGCGCTTTGCCCAAGAGCGCGGCTTTGTGCAGACCCTGTTCGGGCGCAAGATCCACACGCCTGAAATCAACGCCAAGGGGCCCGCAGCCGGTTTCGCCAAACGCGCTGCGATCAACGCGCCTATTCAGGGCACGGCGGCCGATGTCATCCGCCGCGCGATGATCCAGATGCCAAAGGCGATTGCCGATCTGCCCGCGACCATGCTGCTGCAGGTGCATGACGAATTGCTGTTCGAGGTCGAGGCCGAGGCGGCAGAGGCGCTGATCGCGACGGCCAAGCGGGTGATGGAGGGGGCAGCCCATCCGGCGGTCTCGCTGAAGGTGCCGCTGATTGTCGAGGCGGGGCAGGGGCTGAACTGGGCTGCGGCACATTGATCTGGCAATCGGCGGTCTGCGCACCATATTGCAAAGCGGGCGCAGGGGGCCTTTGGGGGATGCTATGGAATTGAACGCCGATTTTAGCGCCGCGGTGCTGGTGCGCTTTGATCAGATTGCTTGGCAGGCCTCGCCGATGCCGGGGGTGGATCGGCGGATGCTGGACCGCATCGGCGGCGAGGTGGCGCGCGCCACCTCGATTGTGCGCTATGCGCCGGGCAGTCGGTTTTCGGCCCATACCCACACGGGGGGCGAAGAGTTTATCGTGCTTGACGGGGTGTTTCAGGATGAACACGGCGATTATCCGCAGGGCAGCTATGTGCGCAACCCGCCCACCACCGCGCATAGCCCGCGCTCGGATGCGGGCTGCGTGATTTTTGTCAAACTTTGGCAGTTTCACCCAGACGACCGCACCCAGTTTCACACCCTGATGACCGAGGCGCTTTCTGCGCCTGTGGCGGGGGTGGCCACCGCGCTGCTGCACCGCGATGCGTTTGAGGTGGTCAGCTATAGCGAGCTTGCGCCGGATGCGACGCTGATCAAGACCGATGCGGGCGGCACCGAGATGTTGGTGATCGCGGGCAGCGTGCTTTGGGGCGGCGAAAGCCTTGGCGCGGGCGATTGGCTGCGCCTGCCCGAAGGCCAGCGGCTGGAGGTAACGGCGGGGGCGCTTGGTGGCAAGGTTTGGATCAAGACCGGGCATCTGCCCCATGCCAAAGCGCCAACGGTTGGCCTTTGATGCAAGCGCGGTAGGGCAAAAATGCGGGTTTTGATTGTGGGCGGCGGTCTGTCTGGGCTTGCCTTGGCCGAAGCCTTGCAGACGGCAGGCATAGACTATCAGCTGATTGAGGCGCGCGACCGCTTTGGCGGCCGCATTCTGACGCATCAGCACGGGCAGGGCGCTTTCGACATGGGGCCGGCGTGGTTCTGGCCGGGGCAGCCGCGTATTGCGGCGCTGATCGCACGGCTGGGCTTGCAGAGGTTCGAGCAATACGCCGAGGGGGCCTTGGCCTTTGAAGACGCGCGCGCCCAAGTGCAATATGGCCGCGGTTTTGCCTCGATGCAGGGATCTTTGCGGCTGCAGGGCGGGCTTGGCCGCCTGATCCAAAGCCTTGCAGATCGGTTGCCGCAAGATCGCTTGCAGAAAAACGCGCGGCTGGTGGCCTTGCGCAAAACCGATCACGCAATCACCGCGACCTTGGCCGATGGCACAGAGATCATCGCCGACCGCGTGGTGCTGGCGCTGCCGCCACGGCTTGCGGCGCAGATCAGGTTTGAACCTGCATTGCCGATCCCAGCGCTGGCAGCGATGCAGGCGGTGCCAACTTGGATGGCGGGGCAGGCCAAGGCGCTGGCGGTCTATGACAGCGCCTTTTGGCGCGAGGCGGGGCTTTCGGGCGATGCCAGCAGCCGCTTTGGCCCGATGGTGGAAATTCACGACGCCTCGCCCGCCGATGGCGGCCCGTTTGGGCTGTTCGGCTTTATCGGCGTGCCGCCGCAAGGCCGCCGCGATCTGGAGGCGCTGCGCCAGCAAGTCACCGCACAGCTGACGCGGCTGTTTGGCCCCAAGGCTGCAACGCCTTTGGCGGTCTATCTGCAAGACTGGGCCACTGAGCGCTGCACCGCCACCCCCGCCGATCTTGCGCCGCTGTCGGCGCATCCAGACTATGGCCTGCCGCCCGCTTGCCAAGGGCTTTGGGACAACCGCCTTGTGCTGTCAGGCACCGAAGTCGGCAGCGAATTTGGCGGCTTTATCGAGGGCGCGCTGGAAGCTGCCGAGGCAAGCTTGGCGCAAATCTGCTAGGGTTGTCTGTCGATCCGGCATTGAAAGCAATTGTTGCGCGCGGATCTGAGGTGAAGATAGGCAATCGCGGGGTCAGCAAAGCGCTGGGCGGCTTGCGTGGCAATCTGCGCGGTCGCCACCACGGCCCCCGAGCCGTAGACAATCCGGTGATCTGCGCCGTACCCCCGGATGATATAATCGGGCGACTCAAGCATTTGCGGCAAGCCCGCTCCACCCCCCGCCGTGCAAAGATCTGCGCAAAGAAAGATCGGCCCAATTTCCGCATAGGGCTGTGGGCTGGGAAAAGGACGATGCGCCAGAACCAGCATCGCGGCCCCCTTCGGGATCAAGCCAAGGCAATGCCGACAAGGATTGCCGCCGCCGTCCGAGATATGGCGCTCGGGCGGCTGGCCGTTCGCATCTGGTCCGCCCGCCTGATAGGCGCGCGCGATTTCGGTTGGAATTGCGCTGAATGTGATCATCAAAGCCTCCGTCTGATCTATTGAGTCTGACCGGGATCAGGCATCAAAGCGACCCGAAAGCTGCGCAATCAGGCCGGATCGACCAGACGACCCATCGGGCGGCCACCAAGGATATGCAGGTGGTAATGCGGCACCTCTTGCAGGCCATGTTCGGCAGCATTGGTGATGGCGCGGTAGCCCTTGCCCGGCATCACGCCCGTCATCTGACAGACCTGTGCGCAGGCGCGGTGAAAATCGACAATCTCTTCGGCCGAGGCATTGGCGGCGAAATCATCAAAGGTCACATAAGCGCCTTTCGGTATTACCAGCACATGCACGGGGGCGGCTGGGTTTATGTCATGGAAGGCGAGGCTGTGTTCGGTTTCCAAGACGGTTTTATTGGGAATTTCACCGCGCAGGATGCGGGCAAAGATGTTCTGGGGGTCATAGCTGTGCATGGGTCAATCCACAAAAAGATAGTCAGTGCCGACGATTTCGCGCGCCTTATCAACCGGAATATCAAGGAATTCCGCCAAAGGCACGGTGTTTTCGTCAAGGCTGGCACTTTGGCGGATGCGCAGCAGATTGGCAAAGCCCGCGTCCCTGATCCTGTCGCCTTCAAAGCGGACATCATAGCGGATGGTCGGCAAAAGCCGCTCGATTGTCTCGCGCGGGGTGGTCCGCGTGGCAAGGCCAACCCGCATGGCGTGGCCGATCAGGTAATCATCGCTAAAGTCGCATTCCACTTCCAGCAGCCGCACCTTAGCTTTGTCATTGTAGAAATCCTGCATCAAATCGACATTTCCGGGATCAATGCAAACGATCAGCTTATCTGTCTGCCAGTAATCGAACAGCATCCGCATCAAGGCGCGGCGATGACGGGTGCGTTTTTCCAACGTTGATTGAATGCCCCCCAGATCGGGCAGCGGTGTCGAGGCTTCGTTAAACAGGTAATCCAAGGCAGGTAGATTGGTGACTTGGCGCATCCTCTCGACCAGACGTTTGGCGACATGCCATTTCTTGCAGGTCACCATCATCAGCGTGCGCTCGCGCCCTAGACTGCTTTCGGTTTCCCAAAATCTGGGCGCAAAACGGCGGCCAATCCGACCGCGACCGCTTAGAAATTGAAACAGCGAGCGGCCTTCGTTGGAAATCACAAAGTTTTCGCCTTTGGCAGCATAAAGCTTGCCCAATCGCTCTTTCAGGGCCTTGGCATCGGGGCTGATTTTGCGCGCAAACAGAAAGTCTTGCGAATGCAGCAGGTCATAGTGATCGTTGTGGAAATTCACGGGCATGCCATAATCGGTAAACATCAAAAACGTCAGCGTGCGCGCGCGAATTTCGGTTTCGGGCACCAGATGGCGGACAAGGGTTTGAAAGAAGGTCTCATCCGGAATCCAAGTGGTTCGGAAAAACCGCATCACATCGCGGCGCTTTGCGCAAAAATCCAGCACGGCTTCGATGGTGCGACGGCGCAGACACCACCATTGGCTGCCGATCTGCATCTGAATATCGGCAGGTACGCGGCGGGTAAGGTTAAAATATTTTTGCCAGCGCAAAGAGGCGTAAAACAGAGTTTTATGGGTGCGCTCGTTGAAAAAGTGCCGATAGATCAGGCGCTCTTCCTTGATGCCGGTCTTGATCCAATCAGAATTAAAGAAATCAACGCTTTCGATATAGTCAAGGTCAGCGTCGTCTAGAAACTGATGCGCGAATTCGGCGGATTTGATCGGCATGCAATCGCCCGAGAGCATGTAAAAATGCGTGGCCCGCGGAAAACTTTGCTCGGCGACTTCGACCGCCAAAAGCGTGGCTTCAACAAGACTCCAAGCGCCCCAACCACATTTGACCCGTCGACGCGAGAAAGCGACATGGGGGTTGGCAGACAGCTGGCTGCGGATCATCTCGAAATCCGAAGGCTTGGCTCTGGCGTCGAAATGGATCGCGATATAATCCCCCGCGGCCGTCAGGCGCTGCGCCTGTGCGATAACCCCGAGCGGGTCCTTGTGACACAAAAGGATATATGCGATTTTTGCCATAGTTGCGTCACTAATACCTGAAACAGTTCACTGTTTCTTAAATTACGCCGAACAGAGATTGAAAAGACAGAGTTTGTTTGGTTTCTGTCACGAAAGTTGAGGTCGCCGGCGGGTTTGTGTCGGCGCGAGAGGAGTGGTGAATGGGGTTTCCAGGGACTTGGATGACACAGAGCGAGTCTGTGGTCTATCGTGTGGTGCCAAAATGTGCATGCTCGACCATTGGGCAGATCATGTATTATTCGGATCACGGGGTGTTTTTTGACGGCGACATCCATGATGCGACGCAAGGGATGCACAAATGGGCAATCGAGGCGAGCCAGCCGAAGATTGAGCAGAACGTAAAGACCCACGGCTCTTATGCTTTTACCTGTGTGCGTAACCCCTATACGCGGATCTTGTCATCCTTCTTCGATAAGATTTGCGGTATTCAGCGCAACGGCAAACGCTATCGCGGCAATTTGGTGCCGCTGTTGGTGCAGAAATACGGCATCGAAGTTGGCGGCGAGGATGGCAAAGCCGAGTTTGACCAGATTGCCAGTTTCCGGCGGTTCTTGCTGTTTGCGCGCGACACCATCCGGTTTAAAAAACCGATGGAGCCTGACATTCACTGGTCGGCGATGGCGGGGCATATCTCGACCTATATCGTCAACGGTGGCCGCTATGATAACATCTTTTTCACCGAAAAATTTGATGCGGGCATGCAAAGCGTTCTGGATAAGATCGACACCAAACATAAGGTCGATCTAAAGAGCATTCCGCGCTTTAACGAAAGCGAAGGGCACGGGCCAAAGCGGCTGCATCCGGTC